>CALELH010000474.1 GCA_937902595.1 uncultured Myxococcales bacterium | reverse complement strand
CTAACTTCGGCGCCGCCTGATCTATCTGCTTCTTTAGATCAGCCCAGGCTTCGGGCCAGTAAATCAGCAGACACCGCTCATTGAGATGACGTGTAACAATGAGCTCGCTTCCTTCAAGGAGGTCCAACTCTCCCCGAAACTCCGATGGCAGACTTACCCGGCCCTTACTGTCGACGGTGTGCTCGTGTTGGCCTTCTACTGCCGCACGCCTCCCGTCGTTGCCGTTTAAACTACTCATGGTGCTCCTTGGGAGTAGGATCCACTTACCCCCACGCATCAATCCTAGTCAGAGAAAATGTGGAATCAAGCGGTAAAATCCGTTGTGCCAATAAAGTTTAGATCATTTCGCAAGTTAACTACATATAGTCAGTAAGACTCGCCACTGGCACTATATATTGAATCAGCCCAATAAAGTGTGCTCTTGGTGGATCTGGTGGTATTTGGTGTTAATTGACCATAGACCCCCTTGGGTATATCCCACATAAACACTCGTTCAGTATGCGGTTTTTCAAAGGGGATGTTCGGCCATCTAGAGCCGGTATAGAGGTTCTAAAAAACCCAGAAAAAACAGTACTTACCAACGTAAAAACAATAACTTAACGAAACCTCACACCGTAAACCCCGAGCACCTAGACGAGATCACTGCGGGATAAATAAGAGATCGCGTTACTGTGAATCACCTTGGTGATGCGGTTGATGTCCAGATGACGCCAGTGATAACCTCGGGCCTCTTCAGTGGAGACTTTATTCGTGACAGAGATATCCGAGACAACAGCGAACCCGAAAGAACCTGTCGAGGCTGAGCTCCCGCCCGCATCTCGGGCATACCTGGTCATGTCATCGGGGGATCGGTCTACCGCCGCCGAGCTTCTCGACGCAGAAGGCGCCTCCCCTGGAGATCCCGTCGATGTCGAGGCCGCCTTAGCATGGGATCCAGCCCTGTGGATAACCGGTGGCGCCCTCGCGATCGTCTGGATCTGTATAGCTACTGGGGTACTCTAAGGCCGGTAGCAGCGGGGATCTTCGCTCCATTCTATCCCAATATTTGCGCCAGGCGACCACCTCACCAGCGTAGTTGGATGTTCGACGTATCTCAGCGTTTGGGCTGGAGGCCCCAATTAGGTGAGGATGGGATGGTGGGTCTAAGACGAGAGAAAGGCCTATTTGAACGCAGCCTTACGACACTCACCGAATCTCCGCTCAACCAAAGACTCAACGTCGTGCTTCTCGGCCGCGTAACGGTCGCCAGTCTCTTGGATAAGCAATTTGCGGGCGTCCTGTAGGCGCTCCATCACAAAGCCGAGCACGTCGGCCACCGACATGCCCGTGACGTGACCCATGAGCTTATTGTACGTGTAATCCTGAGGCTCTCCGGCGCGGGTGTCCACCTCGGCGAGCAGCGTCTTGAGCGCGCTCTGCTCATACTTCTCTAGGCGACCGTCCTCGACAGCTAAGTATGCCGCATACCAGAGTAGGTAATCGTCCTTATGCTGCTGTAGCCTCTGTCGCATGGGCTGCTCACAGAAGGCCTCCAGGTCCTTAGCGACCAGCCCATCTAGCTTACTCAACGAGGTCCCACGCCCTCCCCCGCCCGAACCGCTGTACATATCGAACCAGAGAAGCGCTCTGCAGCGCACCGCCATCGATGGATGAGTTGGCATCGCAGCGCTCCGAAGATCAGGTGTCTTAAGATCCCTGAGTTGGGAGATGTAAGCGCTCACATCGAAACGAAGATGGTCATCCCCGAGGCCGCAGCCTGTCTTCATCAGGGCGCGCACCCCCGCTTCGACGGAGCCACACGCAAGCAAGCCAATGCGATCGGCCGATATCTCCTGAGCTGGGTATTGGAGAAAGTAGTCGAGGCTACCGACGTTGGTCGCTCGGGCTTCGTGTCCGAGCAGAAAATGCCCAATCTCGTGTCCCGCCACAAACTCGAACTCCTCGAGAGAGAGGAGCTGTATGAGCCCCGAGCTAAAGCTAAGCACCGCGGCGCGTACATTGACCATACAGCACATGGCCTGAATCTCGCTGGACTGATAGACGTACGCCTCGATGGACGATGAGGGTACTCTTAGCCTCGACAATACTGCGCTCAAACGAGCCGCTAGGTCCGGCGTGACGGAGGGGCTAATTCTCAGTCCATTCTTCGCCATATCGAAGCGAAATCGCTCGCCCCCTCCTGGACCCTGGGCCTCCGCTCGCTCCTGTGCCCTATCTCTGGCATACCGGACGCGTTGCGCGGCATCTTGAGCGTCCTTGAGGCTATCGGTCATCGTCGAGCGTCCCGAGAGATCAAGCGGCACCGTCCCCCTCATTATATTTCTGTCGGGCTTTGGCGATCAGATCGAGCATTCGATACGCCTCATCACACTCCGGTGCAGGGAGCGCGGTCCGCGCGTTCCATTTTGTGAACTCTTTCCGAAGATGGCGCATCTTCTTCTTGTTCGTCCAGCTCGGATCAATACCGAGGATAGCGTCGGTGCCATCCTCAAAAGACTCGGCGTTGATCTTTCCGAGGACACCATCGCGAATCTTCGCCTCTTCATCTGGATCGATCTGCAGACTACCGGCGATCTGTTTGATGACGACTAGCTCGCTCGCGTCAGCGACTCCATCCGCGGCCATAACGTCATAGCAGAGCTTAAGTGTCTCGTACTTTTGCGGCTCAAGCTCCAGACTGTTTAGCTCGTCACAGAGGTCGGAGAGCACCAATCGCCCGTCCAAAGCTTCCTGATATGATTGCTGCATAGCTTCGTTTAGAGACGCCTTGAGTTCCTCATCTTGTTCTCCATCGAAATTGGTGATGGTTTGGGTGACCCACTCCTTCATTATTTCGCCTTCTGTCTGGTCCAAGGAACCATCGGCCATCGCTACAGACATAGCGATCTTCACGGATAGAGCTCGCGCCTTACTGGTGTCCTCGATTGTCTCTAGATACCCCTTATCTTCAAAGGTGTAGTCGTACTCGACGCTGTCCCCCCAAAACAGGCCATCATGCTCGAAGTCTGGATAACCGAAATTAAATGGAGGTGAATTGTCGTTATCGACCAAGAATAAATTGATTAAGAGTTTTCGCCGACCTGACAGTGGAGGCGTGATCAACTCGTGAAAGACCGCGCCGGAGTGGATCCACTCCGTAGCGTAATCACCGGGATCATGAGTCCCGATCTCCATGCGGCGCTGATATGCGGTTGTGTTCGCCTCCTGCAGCGCATCGTAATGCGCTAATACCGGCCGCGGTTCATCGGGATCAGTCACATCTAAGAGCGTCGTGACAAAGACCAAGTCCGATGATTTAGGCATGGCCAATAATCCCTTGAACTCGACACCGAGCATGGGAATGGGATCGATCTCCTCGTCATCTGGGTAAAAGGTGTCTTCGGAGACTCGAATCTGTGGATGGTGTTCCGGATCAATTCCATCGTAGGGATCGTCCTCAGCCAAATTACCGAGAAGGTTGAAGGCGGCCAGCGCTGTGACCAACCAGCCAATGGCGCTCCCTCCCTCACTCGCTACTAATAGGCCAAGGCCTATGGCGAGAGTGACCAATGATCCACCCATTCTAAATCCTCCCTCACAGTCAGGGCACGAACACCCGCGTCAATCGACCAAGAACTCCTTGATGAAGTCCGTGTCAGGTTTCGGTCCATCGGTCGCCACCTGCTCATAATCAGCGGTCACACGGTCATCGCCCGATTGGCTCAACTTAACCTGTGTCTCACGACCGGTCGCGACATCCACAAAGCTACACTGCATGATCTGGTTCTCATCGTAGGCGTAAGTCACCTTAATCTCCTGGTTCGCCTCTCGATCTTCAGGGAGTTCGAGGCTCCCCTGCCAGACGACCTTCACAAAGCGTGGATCTGTCTCCGCTGAGCTCGACTCCGTGACTTCGCACTCAACCTCTGTCTGCCCCGCGGAGACTGTGTAGAAGGACTCTGTGACCGAACACGGGATCTTTGCGCCCTTACGGATGAGGACAGTGTTCTGCTTAGTCCAATCACCCGTGATGCCCTGGCCTACGCTGAGAGTACCGAAGCACTTAGAGGTCGCCTCACTCACCTTGATGCTCTTGAGGGCCTCCTCCTGTACACGGTTGAGTTCCTTCCCATCACTCTTGTACGCGGCGTACAGCCCCGCGCCTAGGGCGACCACTTCATCCACATTGGCCGACGCCTCCGGCGTCATTCCAAAGACCTGCTCTACGCTCCTCTGTACCATCGGAACCCGGGTGCTCCCGCCCACAAGGAACACGCCCTGAATATCCTCAAGCTCGAGTTCAGCCTCATCGATAGTCGCCTCACAGAGCATCTCAGTCTGGGTGATTAGGGAGGAGATCGCCTCTTCGAATTCCGCGCGCGTCACCTCTATGATCTTGCGCGCGACTCTCAGCGTGACCTTGTCGCGGCGAGAGAGGGACTTCTTCTCCATCTCGGCGTCATTCTTCGTGAAGTCCTCTGGCTCAAGGTCTTCACCGGTCGTCTCCTTAAACTTGCGGTGCACCAGATCCATCAAGATTTGATCAAAATCATCTCCTCCAAGCTTGGAGACACCGTTGGTCGCTAGGACATCTACGTCTTGTCCTGACATCCTGATGACAGAGATGTCGAAGGTCCCGCCTCCGAGATCGTACACCGCGTAGTTGCCCGCCAGATCTTGCCCGCTCGTATACGCGTAATACAAGGCTGCAGCCGTCGGCTCATTGATGATGTAGGCGACATCAAGCCCAGCTGAACGAGCGGCTGACATCGTCGCGTCCCTAGCGTCATGGGAAAAGTTAGCGGGGATCGTTACCACCGCCTGGCCGAGGTCTCCCAACGCCATAGCGGCGTCAGATCGAAGCTTCTCTAAAACGAAAGTGCTGAGTTCAGTTGGCGTGTAGCTGCGCCCCCATGCCTCATAAGTCGAGTCCGTACCCATATCCCGTTTGAAGCGACCCAGTGTGTTTGGATCCAGGCATAGAGAACGTCGCGCCTCTTCGCCCACCTCAGGTGTTCCATCCTCTGAGATGCAGACGACGGACGGGGTGATGTTAGCCCCCGCGCGATTGTGGACGATCTTCGGCCGTCCCGTATCATCGAGAGTCGCCACCGCCGAGAAGGTGGTCCCTAAATCGATCCCAATATAGCTCTTCGCCATTCTTAGCCCTCCTCCGAGTTAGACCCAAGCTGCCGCGCTTCATCATCTGTTATTTGCTCAACCAACGAGCCTTGACCGACCATTCCCACTGATTCGCCCCTCTTGGAAGTAAGGCCCTCTGCATCAAGGACGGCCGCGCCATCGGGCTCAGCAACGATGTCTGCGTCGCTGTCGAGAGCCTCAGTGAAGGCCCCAAACACGCTCACTCGAGCAGGTACGATAACCTTGGAGCCGTCAGGCGTTCGTAGGCGATATCCGGGTTTCAATACGTCCGAGATAGTAAACGCGAGCGGGGCTGATGGCGCAGACAGCTCCTTGGGGTTATCCGCCAGGCCGTCCGCGCTCCGATAATCAGCGCCCACCTCAGGTTCAAAACGCTCGAT
>CALELH010000473.1 GCA_937902595.1 uncultured Myxococcales bacterium | reverse complement strand
TGGGATCACTTAGATTTCGCTCCATTTGGTGAGAATCGCCTCTTGGGCGGACTCCACAGGGTCTCCGTCAACGGGGGCCACCCTCTCGTATGTGCCGTCTGTGTTCAAGGACCATGCGCCATTTGGGCTGTCTAAGTAGCTCTTCAGACCCTCTTCAATCACTCTATCCTTAAGATCAGGGTCTACGAGAGGAAAGCACGCCTCTACCCGTCGATGTAGATTTCTGACCATGAGATCAGCGCTCGCGCAATACACCTCTTTTGCGCCTCCGGCGTAGAAATAGTAGATGCGGCTGTGCTCTAGGAACCGGCCCACGACAGAGCGAACATTGATGTTCTCAGAGACCCCTGGTATCCCCGGTCTTAGGCAGCATATCCCGCGCACGATGAGCTCGATCTTTACCCCGCTTTGGGAGGCTCGGTACAGAGCCCGAATCATCTCGGGATCACTCACGGAGTTCGCCTTCATGATCACCGACGCCTTACGGCCGGCCTTGGCCTCCGCCATCTCAAATTCGAGCCGCTCGATAAGCCAAGAGGCGAGAGTGAAGGGCGATTGCTTCAGTCTTTTAAGGGCCTGTGCCCTCCCCAGACCGGTGAGCTGCATGAAGATTTGGTGCACATCGTGGGTGATCTCTTCACGAGCGGTCATGAGAGAGAAGTCGGTGTACGCCCGGGCGGTGCCTACGTGGTAATTCCCCGTCCCTAAATGAGCATATCGCTTAAGTTTGTTTCCTTCGCGCCGGACGATCAGAAGCATCTTGGCGTGGGTCTTAAAGCCCACGACTCCGTAGACCACGTTGGCACCAGCATCTTGTAGCTGGGTCGCCAGGTCGATATTGGCGGCTTCATCGAAGCGAGCCCTGAGCTCGACCACCGCTGTCACCTCTTTACCGGACCTCGCAGCTTTGACCAGAGCCTCTACGAAGGGCGAGTTGGCGCCAGTTCGGTAGACGGTCTGCTTAATGGCTAGCACATGAGGGTCTTCCGCTGCCTGTCGGACAAGCTCAACGACGGGGGCGAAGGATTGGTAGGGATGGTGGAGGAGGACGTCACCGCGGGACAGTCGTTCGAAGGAGTCACCCACCAACTCGACGGGAAGATCTGCCACGAACACTGGGAACTTAAGATCTGGTCGGTCTACGAGGGCGTAGATGCGATCGAGGCGATGGAGGTTAACGGGCCCGTCGACCCGATACACGTCCTCGTCGGTGAGGTCGAATTGTGCTTGAAGGAGCTGCACGTCTTTCTTGGGGCAATTACTCGCAACCTCGAGGCGCACTGCGTCCCCGTATCGACGACTGAATAGCTCACCTTTGAGTGCAGAAAGGAGATCTTCGACCTCCTCTTCCTCGACCCAGAGGTCGGCGTTCCGTGTCACTCGGAACTGATGACAGCCCTTGATCTTCATACCGGGGAAGACTTGATCTACGAAGGCGTGGATGACCGAAGACAAGAGAACGAAGTCATGCTCACCGCCCGTGATCTTCTTCGGTACCTTAATGAGCCTCGGCAGACATCGAGGTACTGGGACGACCGAGTGATCGCAGCTTCGGCCGAAGGCGTCCTTGCCCTCAAGGGACACGATCATGTTGAGGCTCTTATTGAGGACTCTTGGGAATGGGTGTGCGGGGTCCAGGCCTACAGGAGTCAAGACCGGCGCGACCTGCTCCTCAAAGTGATCTCTTGCCCATTTACGTGTCTTCTTGCTCCAGTCGTCTCGCTTAAGGATCTTGACCTCATGGGTCTCCAGGAGCGGGAGGACTGTGTCATTGAGCGTACGGTACTGCTCCTTAACCATCTTATTGACGGTCTCGTTAATGCGGTGCAGCGCTTCGACTTGTCCCAGACGGTCGGGCCGAGGCCGCGCAAGGTCTAGCTTGATCCTCTGCTTGAGACCAGCCACACGAATCTCAAAGAACTCGTCGGTAATTTGGCTACAGATGGTCAGGAATCTCAGCTTCTCCAGAGCAGGAACATTCGGGTCGCCAGACATCGCGAGCACCCGCTTAAAGAAGCTTAAGAGGCTCAACTCTCGATGGATATAGTACTTCGGGTCGTCTAGATCGACGGGGCGAAGCTCTAAGGTCTCGGCGGCAGTGGTCTTACTCATCGCTCGAAGAATTGCTCCGTCTGAGTTGAGCGACCGTTCATTCATCAATTGATGATCGCGTCGCACATAAAGTGTTAGGCTGACTCGTCATAGTAACAATAATCGTGAATTGATCCATTTTGCTGGCATCTACTGCGTGCCTACCTGGGGAGGGAATTGATGGGATCTTCTACGCTCGCTAAGGCTTGGTTCAGCGTTCTTTGCGCTGCTTTCATAATGGTGGGATGCGATGACGGAGCGGCGCCGAATACTCGACCGAACGCGCCGGATCCGGATGCGGCGGTAGCCGACGCAGGTTCAGAGGACGCTGGCGCCGTTCGTTGCGCGAGTGATGACAATTGTCCCGAAGACCAATATTGCGACTTCAGTATGGGTGGGGCTGTTGGGGTCTGTATGCCCCGACCCGCTGACATGGGTGGCATGGGCGGAATGGGAGGAGAAGGTGGCTCAGGCGCTGAAGGCGGCATGGGCGGAGAAGGCGGCATGGGCGGAGCAGGCGGTGAAGGCGGCGAAGGCGCTATGAGCGGTGCGGGCGGCATGGGTGGCGCTGGTGGAATGGGCGGCGCTGGTGGTATGGGCGGCGCTGCGGGTGGTGCCGGAGGCGCTGGCGGCGCGGGTGGCGCCGCTGGAATGGGTGGCGGTGGCCCCCGTGAGTTTGACACCGACATGCGTGGAATTATCAGGTTTACAGAGACCCTGGCGGCGGGTGAAGACGAGCTGCTGATCAGGCTGCAGGGCTCCGCTGAGTTTAAAGCGTTTCTCGAACTGCCAGAGCCTCGCTTACCCGGAGTCGCTTGGCCATCGGCGCGAGACGTTCCGGTTCAAACTATCGAGGGTGAGGACTCATGCGGTCTCTTCGATAGCAGCATCCTACCCGTGAGCGCGGGGCGCGGTCGCCCACGCGACGCCGGTACATTGAGCTTCAACGGTGCGGCGCAGTTTGAGATGGAATACGAAGAATTTGCCGAAGGCTACACCCTGTCTCAGGATGTCGTAGACCTCTGGCCTGGTGATGGACAGCCGATGAGCGTCGCTGGCGCGGGTGCCCGGCGCCTTGGCGCGTTCAACGTGATGGTCGCGACGCCGCAAAATCTCAGCGGAGTGAGCTTTGGTGAGGGGAATCGGCTTAATCGCGCGGGGACGACGGTCACCTGGGACGCGGCGCAGGGGGGCCACGTCACTGTACGGATCCAGACCGGCGAGCGTGTCGTGGAGTGCACTTCTCCCGATGATGGTCAGATCGAGATCCCAGCTGAGGCGTTCAATCACTTGAGCGCTGACGCGCAAAGGGCAGGGGTGCGAGTGAGTAGATTTGTCACCGAGACGGTCGAGTCCGCGGAGCCTGTCGCGGCGATCTCGATCGTGTTGGAGCGCCGTTGGATTCCGAGTGGCTTAGACGGAGCTCAGCTGCGGTTTGGGCAGTAGCCTTCGAGAGCCTTCAGTGGCAGAGGGCTTCTAGAAACGTTTGTCCGCGATGCTCGGATTCTTTCGCAGATACTCCATCGCCTGGGCTTTGGTCCACTTCCGGCCGTCCATAATGAATTGGACCGCGGTCTGACCAAGAGGGGTGTACGGTAGGAAGGCGGTCGCGAACGGCACCTCAGGGTTCGCGTTCATGTACTCGACCGCGGACTCGATTTCCCGCGACACCGTCTGCATTGATACGTCGTATCCGGCCTTGACGGCCTCGTCCTGAGTTGTACACCAGTCGTCGGCGTGGAACTTCTTGAAGATACGCGCGTTTCGGAATTGAAAAAGACGAAGGGGATTGTCGTCGACGATGATGACGTTCCTGAGGCTCTCATCGAAGAAGCGAAGGTCCTTAGATGGTTCGATCACTGGACGACCCTTTCGCGGCTTCTCCAGACTTC
>CALELH010000472.1 GCA_937902595.1 uncultured Myxococcales bacterium | reverse complement strand
CGTCACACACGGTAAACCCGCCGACGGTGTTCTCGATGGGACAGGGCTGACCAGGCTGGCTGACACAGATATTCTCAGTGAGTTGCAGCGGCGCAACGCTCAGCGACTTGACCTCGATCCTGGCACGTTGGTACCGACCTGCGGTGGCCTGGTCCAGCATAATGGTCACCTCGCCGTCGCCAGACTCACCCTCCGGGTCGGCGACAACGCCAAGATATGGGTCGATGTCCGCCGTTTGGAGGGGCACGACCAAGTCAGGGCCGACGTTGTTCTTCACGACGAGGCGCCCAGTGTCCGCGAAGGCGTCCAGGGCGACCCACTCGAGGTTCACCCGCTCTGTCTGATCTGGCTGTAGCGTACGAGGCTGCCCCCAATCATCAGCGTCAAGAATCGCCAACTCTTTGAGCGCGTCATCCTCAACGAGGGTCACGCCGGCGATGATCACGGGGCCCTTGCCAATGTTCGTCAACTCAATCTGAATCCGTCGGTTATCCGAGCCTGGGTCAGGCTTCGGGAAGACGGCCTCCATCGGCGCAGCCTCTAGTTGACCAGTCTCTGTCTTCGCGATGTCTCCGCAGCCAACGACCGAAACAAAAATCAGCGTAAACGCCAACGCACTCAGCGCTCTCAACATGCTCCCCCCATAACCAGCCCCGCACCATCCAAGGGGAGGGCCGAGGCCTCAAAACAACTACCGCAGCAGAGTACTCAGTCCCGGTTCTGGTGTTAAGCGCTAAACTAAAAGATCGCTGGCGGCAGCGGACAAGAGAGAGAAGACTAAGCCAGATGCGGAGGGCGTGGTTATGGCCGGCTGGATGCCTGTAACATTTGGGCCTCTGCCGCGTACTTAGGGGCCAGATACCGTCTGCAGGCCAGCTGCGGCGCAAAGGATTGACACCAGCCGGGGACTAGGACCACAAGACAACCGCCGACGGATGAGTCGGGTTCCCCTAGACACGGGACCCCTAAGGCGGATAATTTCCTACCGGTTTCCATAGTTAGAAGGCGCCTTAATGAAGAGCCGAACATTTAGACTCCCGCTTATCGCCCTGATCGTCACGGTGTTGGCGCCCGGCTGCTCCATACAATCCATGACGGGCGACGTCATGACTGGGTACGCTCGGGACCACATGATCCCCTATCTACTAGAAGAAGGGGACATCAAGGCTGTCTGTGGTGCAGGGGTCGCCTTTGGGGGGTTCTTGAACTCCTTCGGCCGAGTCATGGATCCCCCCAACCGGGCGGCCGTGGTCACCAGCATGAGCGCCGCAACCTGCGCAGCTCAAGCCTCTTGGACTGAGGAGCTCAGGTCGCTGCGCGCGATCCGCGCCGGGAACTCAGCGGAGGCTAAGGACGCACGCATCGCGCAGCAGAGAGCGCACGCCGTCGCCGCGCGACGATTGTACAACGCATACCTACGGACCGTCGCTCATTATGGCGAGCCAAGCGAGACCTGCCCTCAGCTAGATGATGAGTTCGATGAGCTCGTTTGGCTCCTAGGCCTAATGTCCCTTGTTCAAGGTGTTCAGCACGATCGCGCCGCTAAAGGGGCGGTCGGCGTTCCCCTCGACGCACCTACAAAAGCAGCCCGCGGCATCGCCTGTCTGAATAATCAGCGATGGTGGCATGTCCCTGAAGCCGTGCAAGGAGCAATCTGGGCATCGGTGCCCGGAAGTGGCCCTAAAGACGCGGACCCATGGAAGAAGATGGAAGAGGCAGCTCAAGCAGGAGATAAGACGGGCGTCCGATTGGCGCGCACCGTACAGATACAAGCTGCGAACGGCCTCGGGAAGAGCGATATTCTTAAGAAGAGTATCGCCGCTTTCGGAAAATCCATCTCCTCAGTCCCCCCCGCTGAGCGGTGGAAGACTTTAGATAATTACGGCGTCTTAGAGGTCCAGGCGATCTCCGATAGAATCTGGACGGAGGCCGAAGGCCACCGAACACCATACCAGAGTCTTGGCGAGCTGCCCGGAGGCCCCGCTCCTGAAGAAGAGGAGTCTGATGATGACCTCCTCGACGGACTAGGTTAATAAGGTCTCTAAGACACGCAACGAGAACAAGCCGCGAAAGGCAAATCGAAATGAATCGCTCATTCATCACTCTCATTCTCAGTCTCGCCATGGTCGCGCTCGTCACGACGAGCAGCCACGCCGCGGTCAAGAAGACGCTGTGCGTCTATGATCCAGGCGGCAAGACCGGCGACATCTACAATATGATGAAGGACTTCCGAGTGGAGGCGCTCGCTCTGGGGGTCGACTTCGAGATGCGTCCTGAGACCGACGAGAAGACGGTCGCCGACGACTTCAAAGCGTCCCAGTGTAACGCGGCGTTGATCACCGGCACCCGCGCTCGCCAGATCCACAAGTTCGCTGGCACTGTCGAGGCCATGGGCGCGCTCCCCGAGTACGCTCAACTCCGCTTAGTGGTAAAGACTTTGGCCAAGGCCAATCCGCAGGTCTCCAAGATCTTGAAGAGCGGCGACCATGAGGTGGCCGGAATCTTCCCCGGTGGTGCCGTTTACCTCTATGTCCGCGACAGGAACGTGAACACCGTTGGTAAGCTGGCAGGCAAGAGGATCGCGACCCTGGCATTTGATGACGCAGCTAAGACTATGGTTCGCAAGGTGGGCGCGTCCCTCATCGCAGCAGACGTGAGCACCTTCTCTGGGATGTTCAACAACGCCAGCGTGGATGCTTGCTATGCGCCCGCCTTCGCCTACAAGGCGCTCGAGCTTTACAAAGGCATCGGAGCGAACGGCGGTGTGATTCGTTACCCACTGGCCCAGATGACTATGCAGCTCTTGGTGCGCTCCGCAGACTTCCCCGAAGGGTTTACCCAGAAGGCGCGCGAACTCGCCTATAAGTCCTTTAGCCAGGGCTTAAAGACGGCAAACCAGGCAGAGTCGGCCATCCCAGCTAAGCATTGGATCGACATTCCAAAGGCCGACAAGGATCGCTATGACGAGATGTTCCTTGATGTCCGGGTGGAACTCCGAGACAAGGGCGTCTACCATCCCAGAGCGTTGGGTCTGTTGCGCGGTGTGCGCTGCAAGAGCGATCCAACAAGAGCGGAATGCACTCAGAAACGCGAGTAAGTCTTGAGCGATCCCAGCACCGGTAGAACAGGTATCCCCGCCCTCACGTGGGCGGCGATCCTCCTCCTGTTCGGCGCGCTAGTCTATGGCAGCGCCGAGATGACCCACGCCCAACTCTTATCCTGGGGACAGGATAATTGGTCGGAATACCACTCTCTCCGCTACGACCCAGTCCAGCCAGAGTGTTCGGCAACCGATCTCGAGTCCAAGTATAAGGACGCTCTGAAGCGCTCCGGTGGAGCAGGGGCCGCGGCGCCCGCTGCCCAGGGCGATGACGACCTCCTCGATGAGCTCACTGGTGACTCGACGGCCAAGACACCACCGGCCGGCAAGGCCGAAGGCGATGATGATCTCGTCGGAGAGCTGCTGGGCGATGCCCCCAAGGACTCAGTCCCTAAGGCGAAGCCGGCCGCCCCAGCGGGTGATACCGACCTCCTCGATGAGCTTGTCGGTGGAGACGACGAGAAGGCCGCTCCCGGCGGTGCGGAGGATGACGACCTGCTTGGTGAGCTGGTCGGCGATGACAGCGGCGCGAAGCCGGCGGTCAAGGTCGCCACAGCCGCCGAGGTCGCCTCGTGGAAGAAGGCTATGGAGCGCTGCCAAGCCAGGCACGCCGCCTATCTCGGAGCAAAGGGTAGGGTCACAGACTCCGTACGTACCTTTCGCGCCATCGAGACAAGCGTCGCCGCCATCGTCAGCTTTGGCGTCGCCCACCTCAGCCACCTGCTCGCGTTCCTGCTGCTGATCTGCGCCCTCGCCGCGACGATCCTCCGCCACCACATCGCGCTGAGACCACCAAAGACTCTTGGGGACGACCGCGTCAGTGAAGGGTCACAGCTCATCGTCAACACGATGCTCATGCACTCATCCTGGACCTACGGCCGGCTAGACGTCGCGGCGGGATCGGAGGGCGCCCATGCCTGGCTCTATTGGGTCTGGGTGATTGGCTTCGCCTCCCTCGCCATCACTAATCTCGTTCACCTGCTTAGACCAGCAGAGGGCCTAAGTGACGATGGTCCAAGCTTCGGTTCGCTCTTGGCGGTCCCGCTCTACACCTTCATGGGGCTCATCGCGGGCTCTTACTTCCTGCTTGCGGAATCACACCCCTCGGGCTTGGCGATCTACGTGGGCCGCCTGACCGAGCACGCGATCCTCTATATCCACGTCGGACTCTATGTCTGGGTTGGTATGCTGCTTAAGCGAACCCAACTCGCGCCGATGGCGTTTAATATTGTTCGTCCCTGGAAGTTACCGCCGGAGCTACTCGCCTTCGTGGCCGTGGTCGGGGCGGCGTTACCAACTGCCTATAGCGGCGCTTCTGGGATCTTTGTCATCGCGGTGGGCGCGGTCATCTACGAAGAGCTACGTAGGGCAGGTGCCCGACCACAACTCGCTCTCGCCGCGACGGCGATGTCGGGAAGTATGGGAGTCGTCTTGCGGCCCTGTTTGCTCGTGGTCATCGTCGCGTCACTCAATAAGCAGGTCACAACAGACCAGCTCTTCGGCTGGGGCTTTAAGGTCTTCTTGCTGACGGCCGTGTTGTTCCTTCTGGTATCCCTAATTAATCGGCAGTCCGAGATTTCGGTAGCGCCTGCCCGTGAGGCGCTCCCTGAGATGTGGGATGCCACAAAGCCGCTGCTCAAGTATGTCGCTCTCTTCGTCGTGATGTTGCTCGTCTACGCCTATGGCTTGAACGCGCATATGGATGAGCACTCAGCGCCTGTCATCCTCCCCGTGTTGATTATCTTCTTCCTGATATACGACAAGGTGAGCGGGCGCGTCGTTGAAGGCTCTTCTGGCGAGCACGAGTTTAAGTTCCGCCAGGCTCTGGGTGGCGCGACCGCGGAGACGACGGGCCATATAGGCGCCTTGCTCATGCTGATGGGCCTCTCGGTCTGCTTGGGTGGCATCATCGAGCGCGCCGACTTAATGGCGTCTGTGCCAGAGACCTTTGGGTCTATCTGGTTGACCATGAGCGTGCTCGTGGTGGTCCTAGTGATCATCGGTATGACTATGGATCCCTACGGTGCAGTCATTCTCGTGTCTGCGACCATCGCTGCTGTCGCCTACCGCAACGGCATCGACCCAGTACACTTCTGGATGGTCGTCCTAGTGGCCTTCGAACTCGGTTACCTAACACCGCCGGTCGCCCTAAATCACTTGCTTACCCGACAAGTCGTGGGCGACGAAGAGTTCGAGAAGTCCGTGACCACGGAGGGTAGCTTCTGGAATCGGCACGAGCGGATACTGCTCCCCATCACAGTCATGGGGATCGCGCTGGTCCTGGTGGCCTACGTACCGCTGCTCTGGGGGCTAGGGTCGCCGTAGCTGTACGACATCCCCGGGCAATAGTGGCTGCTTGTCGAAGCGCCGATTTAGTCGCTTGAGCTCGTCTAGGGGCACCCGATACCGACGAGCGATCCCCAGCAGTGAGTCCCCCTCGATCACCAAATGCTTCAAGACCCGCCCTAGGAACCGGTCATACCGGCGTTGCATCTTCCTGATTTGGCGTATGTTCCAGCTTTGTCCTAGGCGCCTTGCCGCCGTTCCTCGCACCCTGACATGAAGATGATTCCAATGGCCTCTCGCGTGTTGAATTAACGCTCCCTTGACCGCACGGCCTCGTGGGTATGAGAACACGCGTTCTAGGGCGACCTTTGAGATCCCTATGGATCGCGCATAGCGCCATAGGCTCCGTTGATGACGATAGTCCATCAGGATCCGATCGACGCTCTTCAGGCTGGCGAAGCTCGCGATGAGGGTCCAGTTCCTAGGCAAATCCATATTCGCCCTCGTGACCGGCCGGTATTCATAGTCTCCTATAGTGCCGCCCGTAAGGAAGTAGCGCATGTCCACATCGCGCCCTAGCTGATGGGTGTAGTGCGGGCGAAAGCGGCCCCCATTCCTCCGGGACGCGTCCCCGACGACGAGGCGCTCTCCGCCCGGGTGTGCCTGGCGGACTCCCTGCGCCGCCCTGCGCAGAACCTCCTGTATCTCAGGCCCTCCCCAGCAGGCGTCGGGGTTTCGAACGTAGACGTCTTGGTCTGTCTCAACCCTGCGAGCAAAGATCTGAGCCCCTCTCCGGCTCGTCCCTACGCTCACAGTGGGATGTAGGTCTGCGCCTGCGACAACGAGGCCTCTTATCAACTGTGAATGCTCCCTCGGAGTGAGGCCTCCAACGAGCAGGACGAGCAGCAGCACAAGAATAGTAAACACCTTCCCCAGTAGAAGGCGCGCACTATGCCGCTCTTTGCGCGGGAAAACAAACGCATCTTAAGGGTCGCGAGACGGCTCAGAGTCGAGTAGATAAACTGGCAATGATTAGATTATCGTTCCATGCCGGCACTCTCGAGATTCACGACGTGGAAGATCCGCGT
>CALELH010000471.1 GCA_937902595.1 uncultured Myxococcales bacterium | reverse complement strand
TGTAGCCAAATCTTTGGCCTCTTCAGTCATCTGACGTTCGGCCCGTACGTATTCACGCAGCACCGACTCAACGTCCAGTTCAACCTCGTTTTGGCTCTCGGGCATAACCTCGACGAGCTCTTTATCTACGAGCGTTTGAACGATTTCGCTTACAATACCTGGAATCTTACTGTTGTAGAGACGCATCTCTGCCTCCTCGGATAGCGCGCGTAATTAACACGCTACGTCCTCGCGAACAACCGCTACCGACCAAATAGTATCTTGCCGTGTGTTTCGCGAGAACTGTCGATGCAGCGGGGCGCTGGGGGATCCCGAGATGGGGCGACTTAATTGAAGTTAGCGCAACGGACAGGATGATCCATCTTGATTTCAAGGCTCTTTACTTCGCCGGCCGCATCTCCTGCGACCTGGAACGGAATCTCTTCCTCAAATTCGAGCTGGCAGCCCGACAGCTGGAAGTCATGACAACCGGGGTGCTTGAAGTCACCGCTCCAAATCTCTCGGAGGCTAGCGACGGCGCGCATAGGGTTAATGTCGACAAGTCGTAAATGCATCATCCCCGAGGTGCGGTCAGCGAAGGGCATAATGTTCATCTTGTAGCCATAATATGGCGTCGTGCCGAAGCAGCCCATCTTGACGCTGCCTTCGTAGGCGACAGCGCCGGGAGCGATCCGTCGAATGACGTTACCGTCTCCGTCGAGCTCCAAACCGATACCGCCTGTGTTGATGACCTTCACCTTCCAAGATGGTCTCTGAAGTATGAACTCCGGGACCGACTTGCCGAGCCCTGCGACCAAGTAACCACCGACGGTCTTAAAGAGCGCTCGTGTGGGTGAAAATCGCTCGGCAGACTCTCGCATCCGATCATAATTATTGAGGATGTGTGCATCCCAACCAAAGCCTGCGAAGGTCGTGCGCCGGCCATTCACGTTGATCAAGTCCATCCAGCGGACAGGGGCAGCGTCAAGGCTCCCGAGGTCGTCCTGAACTGTGCCAGCGCCGAGAAAGTCTGCGATGGCGTTACCGGTACCCAGCTTGAGTACCGCGAATCGAGGGCAGTGAGCATATCCGCGCTCGTCGCGATGCTTGAGGGCCTCGTCGATCGTGTTGACGACCGTGCCATCACCACCTCCGGTAACCAGAGTTTGATAGCCCGAGTCCACGATCCGTCGAATGATGAAACGCGCCTGCTCGAGAGACTCGGTGTAGAAGATATCGGCGTTCGAAGGGAGCGCAGCCTCAACCCGCTGGCGGACCTTTGGGCCCACGCGCTTTGCATTCTTATTGAGAATGACGGCGACTCGATCTGCACGGGAACCGTCATTTTGGGGCGCTACGAACTCGTTTTCTACACTTGCTCTCATAAGAGTGCTTCCTCGGTTACTTCGATTGGCGCCTTTAAATAGCAAAATTCACGCCACATGGCAGGAATGTCTAAATGGTTGAAATCAAAGATGCAACATCTTTTAGGTGCGTAATCTCTTTCGCGGTCTGTTGTCCCCAGTGCGTGCTGTGGGTGGCACAAATGGCTAGATCTAACTCTTTGATCAAGGCTGCCTTGCGGTTATCGGCTTGCGTTGATAAGTTCCGACCCCTTTTTGCCTGAGAGTAGACCGTGTCCGACAATCACCCTAAAGAGAGCGAATCACCGTCAGTGGAGCACGTCTGTGGCTTCGTGACGCTGGTGGGGAAGCCCAACGTGGGTAAGTCAACGTTGCTGAACGCGATGCTGGGCGAGAAGCTCGCCATCATCTCGGACAAGCCGCAGACGACTCGAAATCGGATCCCAGGCGTTCTGACTCAGGACGCGGGTCAGATCATCTTTGTGGATACTCCGGGCATACATCGCGCGAAGGGCCTCCTCAATACGTATATGGTCGACGTGGCTCATGAAGCTTTGGGCGACACTGATGTCGTCGCTTTATTGGTTGAGGCGGGCATTGGTCGCGAAGGAGAGGTGGGTGTTCCTGACGTCATTCGCGAGGTCCTTGAGAAGCTTGGGGAGACTCATCGCCCAGTCATTTTAGTGCTCAACAAGATCGATCAGCTTAATCGTGAGCAATTGCTGCCGATTATCGACGCTTGGCGCGCCGTATATAACTTCACAGAGATTGTGCCAGTGAGCGCGCTCGCCGGTGATGGCGTGGCCGCACTGGTAGAGACGTTCATGCGGTACTTGCCGTCTGGACCTGCCCTGTATCCTCAGGATGCGTTGACGGATTTGCCCGAGAGATTCATCGCGACTGAGATCATCAGAGAGCAGCTGTTTCATCAGCTGGACAAGGAGCTACCGTACTCCGTCGCGGTTACGGTGGAGTCTTGGAATGATAGAGCCAGTGAGGGACGGGTGGATGTGCACGCCGTGATTGCCGTTGAGCGCGACTCTCAGAAGGGGATCGTGATCGGGCGTGGTGGGAAGCTGATCAAGAAGGTTGGTACCAACGCCCGCAAGGCGCTCCAGCGTCTACTCGGTACCAAGGTAAACCTGAAGCTCTTCGTTAAGGTCGAGAAGGGATGGACTAACTCGACCCGCGGAATGCGCGATATGGGGTATTCATCATGACGCCGCTTGTAGCGATTGTAGGTCGCCCAAACGTAGGGAAATCGACGCTGTTCAATCGTCTTATCGGTGAACGACGAGCCATAGTGCTCGATACACCAGGAGTGACACGGGACAGGAATTACGGAGACGCGGTGTGGGCTAGGCGCGACTTCATGGTGGTCGACACGGGCGGTTTCGAGCCAAAGTCCGAGGAGGGCATGGTGTCCTCGATGAGGCATCAAGCGATGCTCGCCATCGAAGAGGCTGAGGTGATCATCTTCGTGACCGATGCGCGGGACGGGCTCATGGAGGCTGATCGCGAGGTCGCCGACATCTTGCGACGCGGCGCTCATAAGGTGCTGGTCGCGGTAAATAAGGTGGACGGGAAGGCCCAGGAACCGGATGCCGCCGAATTCTATGGGATGGGGATCGAGGCGATCTTCGATGTCTCCGCAGAGCATGGCCGCGGGGTCGGTCGGCTATTGGACGCCGTGGTCGATCTCTTACCTCAGGTGGAGGAGCCCGATGAGTCCGCAGAGGGCGTGACTCGGTTTGCGCTCCTCGGTCGACCTAACGTCGGGAAGTCTACTCTCGCGAATCGATTGCTCGGTGATGAGCGGATGATAGTCAGCAACATCCCCGGGACAACTCGGGACGCCATCGACGCGCGTCTCGAAGTTGGTGACACTGAGTATCTGCTTATAGACACCGCCGGCTTGCGACGTAAACGTGGCATTAAGAAGAAGAGCAGCGAAGGCTACAGCGTGGTCCGTACCATGCGCGCCATGGAGCGATGTCATGTGGCTGTCGTTCTCATTGACGCAGAGGAAGGCATCACGGAGCAAGATGTACGAATCATCGGGCTCGCGGTCGAGAGGGGACGCGCTCTCGTCATCGCCGTCAACAAGTGGGACGCGATTGAGAAGGATGAAAAGACCGCCGAGCGTTTCAATGAGCAGCTCGCCCTCAGGCTGCCTTTCGCGAGCTGGGCACCTATCCTATATATGTCCGGTTTGACTGGCCAGAGGGTGCACAAGTTGATGGATCTCGTTGAGCACGTACGGCAGTCCCACGTTAAGCGCATCGCGACTGGGCCGCTCAACCGTTGGTTAGAGCTCTGCGTACAGAGGCATCAGCCGCCAGTGATTCGTAATCGACGTCTCAAGCTCTACTATGCGACCCAGGCGCGGACCGCGCCCCCAACAATCGTCGTCTCCTGCAATGATCCCGAGGCGATTCACTTTAGTTACAAGCGGTTCTTGGTGAATCAGTTCCGCCAGTCATTTGATATCGAGGGCACGCCAGTGCGGCTCGTCTTTAAAGGCAAGAAGGACCGCTTCGCTGAGGAGTGACCCCCCCTGTGCCTGAACTTCCCGAGGTCGAATTCTGTTTCCAGCGGCTCAGCGCCTGGCTGAACGGCCGCCGAATTGTGTCGGCATCAGCAGACGATGGCCCTCCGCTCAGAGAGGTGTCGGCGGATGTCTTCGTCGAGTCGGTTCGCGGCCAGGATGTTCTCAGGATGAGGCGTCATGGGAAGCAGATCTTCGTCGACCTATCGGGTGGTTTGACTCTATGGCTGCATCTCGGAATGACCGGCAAATGGGTTCAGGTTACGGAGCAAGAGGCTCGTCGTTGGGCTCGCGTTGTTCTAGTACTCGATGAGGGCCCTCGGCTTGAGTTTGTCGATCCCCGTCGTTTTGGCCGGATCAAGCTCTGTCCGACTGTCGACGCGGAGCAGGAGTTGGTCTTGAGTGGCCTCGGTCCAGACGCCTTGTCTCTGTGCGAAGATCCTATGGGGTTTGAGCAGAGGTTCACAGGGTCACGCCGAGCCATTAAGGTCGCCCTACTGGATCAGGCCCGTCTAGCAGGAGTGGGCAACATCTATGCGGCGGAGGCCCTCTTCGACGCGCGGATTGACCCAGTGACGCCGGCCGCAGACCTGACCTCATCAGACTACCAACGCCTGGCTGTCGCTCTCGAGCGGGCGATGAGGGTGAGCATTGAGCGCGAGCTTGGGGGAGAGATTAAGTACCTCCATGAGGGAAAGGCCAAGAATCCGTTCCTCGTATACGGGCGTGAGGGAGAGGCCTGCCATCGCTGTGAAGGTAGGATCGAGCGTTTCGAGCAGTCAGCTCGGAGCACCTTCTTTTGTCGAACCTGTCAGCGCCCAGGGGCGTAGTCATCGATGGCTGACAGGATTTGATCGGCTTCATCTAGCCCGTTAGGCCAGTGTGGCGCGAAGCGCAGATATCCATCAGGTGTTGTACACGCTATGCCCAAATGACCTAGGTGGGCATACAGGTCGAGCACATCGACATCAGCGCGTGGCCGCACGCTTAAGACACCGGATCGCTGTGACACGTGAGACGCTCTCAAGCTGACGAAACCTCGCTCGAGAAGGCCGGGCTCAAGGGCGTCATGCCATGCTTGTATATGCGCGAAGATAGCCTCTGGTCCAAGCTGGTTGAGTAGGTTCACCGAGGCGCCTAAGCCCGCGTAGCCGATCGTGTTGAGGGCGCCGCCTTCAAGAAAGTCCGCGCTCTTCCGGATAGGCCGATCGTATCGTAAGAGGTTCGGCCCGTTGAACAAGAACGAGAGCGGGTCTTCGTGGCTGAGCCAGCCAGAGAGGTTTTTCTGGAGTTCATCTGCGCGGCCCGGGGCGATGTAGAGGAGGCCTGCGCCTTCTAGGCCCATCAGCCATTTATGCCCGCCGGCCGCGAGATAGTCGACGTTTTGTAGCTCGGTCGGAAGCGCGCCGACCCCTTGGATTCCATCGACGCAGAGCTGCGCTCCGTAACGATGACAGAGGGCGCCGATGTCGTTCACGGGTGAGCGGAGCCCTGTCTGAAATTGGACCACGGAGATCGCGACGAGTCGGACGCCTGCCTTGAGCGCCTGCTCGAGCGGCCACAAATCGGAGCCCCCATCGGCGGCCAGCGGCTCCAAGTCTAAGAAGTGAATGTTGAGGTCAAAGGCCTTCGCGGCCTGCTGCCATGGCGTCACGTTCGTTGGGAACTCGCCCTTGAAGACCACGACGGTGTCACCGGCGGTCCAGGGGAAGCACATGGCGATCGCGTTCAGGCCGGCGGTGGTGTTTGGGACAAGGGCGATGTCATCGGCATCTGCGCTGAGCAGCCTTCCTAAACTTGTCTTTGTTCGTTTTCGAGCGCCGATCCACTTCGAAAACGCATCGGCGCCGTGACGTCCAAAGTCCTCAATCGCCTCTAATACGCTGTGGCGGACGGCGATTGATGGAGGTGAGATCGCCGCATGATTGGCGTAGACAGCTGCCTTAAGATCAGGGAACAGCGCGCGGGAACCGAGTTCGGCGACAAATGAGAGATCGTTGGGGTCGGTCGACGTCATCGTCACTCCCTATCGCGACTCGGGTGAGTGTGTCGAGAGGAATAGAGGAAGGTCTCGATAAGTATACTGACTGGAGCAGGTTTTCGGCTTCGGTGACGATCCACTGTATACTGTCAAAGATGTGTCCCCGAGTTCCCAGTTTTACCCAGAAGATCGTGTGGTGTTTAGCCACCGCCTTGTACTTCGGTTCAACGCCGATAGCGTCGGCGGTTGGTGTAGAGCCACCCGGAGCGGCGGAGACGGATCGCCTGGAGCGGCTCTATGATCCTGAGCTCAAGCTCGCTGAGTCCGGCGAGCCAACGTTTCTCGTTCGTTTGCTCAAGGGGCAGACTACGGTCAGGCTCAAGAGCACCTCGGCGCTACGTTTCAAAATGGGGGCGATGGAGCCGGCTGAGATCATTGTCCCGGGGAAGACAGACTGGGTTATCGGTATCGAGGACATCATCCCTGGTCGTACAAAGCATTGGGTCGCAGCGGAGCGGTTTTCTGGAGACGACGCTTATCGGGCTTCGTTGGCTCGCTCCAGGTGGGTTGGACGAGGATACGCCGTCCGAGTCGTTGAGACCGGCGCCTTGATCAATCTGAAAGACCACTCCTTTGATAGTCGTCAGGTGACCATCGCCATCGCTCCGGAGGCGACACACCGGGCGGCCAAGATACGAGCAGCGCGTGTGCGACAATCACGTCAGGTCCTAGGAACGATCATCGAGCAGGTAGTTAAGCGGAGCGTCGGCACATTTGTGGCGAGTCATCCAAAGACTGGGGAGCAGCTGAGGGCGCCACGTATGCTCACCGTAGAGCCAGTTGATCCAGACGGAACCGTCGAGATCAGCGGAGTCTCCTGGCCAGGTCGTAGAAGAGGGGACCGCCGCTACCGTGGCCAGCTCATCTTTCTGATGGGTAAGGACCGTAAACTCCTAGTCGTAAACCGGGTCTCTGCGGAGACCTTGGTTTCGGGGGTCGTCCCGTCGGAGATCTATCCGCGAGCCCCACTTGAGGTGCTCAAGGCACAGGCGGTCGTCGCGAGAGGCTTTCTCGTGTCAAAGGTACGCAATCGTCATCGCGGAGAGCCTTATCATCTCTGCGCTGAGTCACATTGCCAGGCCTATCATGGAGTGACGCGTACCACGCCACACACGGACGCTGCTGTGACGGCGACTCGGGGGCAGGTGATGCTGTTCTCGAATGTCCTCATCGATACGACCTATCACAGCGCTTGTGGCGGTCACACTGAGGCATACGACAAGATGTGGGGCGGAGAGCGAAGTCGGGCGATGCCCGGTGTTTCAGACGGCATTGGCCAACGATTGGATATCAGCGATGCGAGCTTGAAGACTTTTCTGAAGTCACCGCCGGCGGGCGCTTGGTGTCGGAAGTCGGCGACACAATCAAAGGTGTTTCGATGGACGGA
>CALELH010000470.1 GCA_937902595.1 uncultured Myxococcales bacterium | reverse complement strand
TTCCGGAGTCCATACCCTCGAGCCAAGTCATGCTGACGAGCTCTCGGAGGTTGGCGTACCCTTCGGCGTTTTTCGCGAGCAGAACGATCTGCGATGCTGCGTCCCCAGGTACTTTCTGCGTCTCACCTTGAACGGAGAGTTGCACCCCCAAGATCGGCTTGAGGCCGGCTCGCTTAGCGCGCTTGTAGAAGTCCACCGCCCCGAACATATTGCCTTCATCGGTCATGGCGATCGTTGACATGCCCATCTCTTTGGCGCGTTCCACATGATCAGCGACGCGGATCGAGCTGTTCAGCAGGCTATATTGGGTATGGACGTGTAGATGAGTAAAGCCAGACACAGCGGCTCCGTAGGGATAGTCTAAACGATGAACTTCAGCTTCTTTTCTTGTAGACCGTCGTCGGGTCTCTCGTCTCAAATTTGGTGAGTCTTAGAGCTCAGAGCTCAGAGCGCTCAACCTCGGCGGTTTACCCGCTCCCTTAGCTCTTTACCAGTCTTGAAGAACGGCGCCTTCTTGGCGGCGACAAAGACCGTCTCGGAGGTGGCTGGGTTTCGGCCCATATAGGCGCCGTAGCTTCGCACTTCGAAGGATCCAAAACCACGAATCTCAACTCGATGATTTCGGCCATTCACATCGACGGTCTGCAGGGCTTCACTGATCACGTCGAAGATCGTGTTCACCACGATCTCTGCACGCTTCAAATTAAGCTGGTTGGTCTTGTCGATGGCGAGTTCTTCAATAAGATCGCCTTTTGTCATCGAACTTCGCCCCCTTGACTGGTCCTGTTTAGACATCGATAGTCCCCCGCACTGCGCATCATCCTGGGTAGACTATTATCATGTAACCGTTTGAGTTTGTTGGCAAGTCACCGCACGTTCAGAACTGAAAAAAAAAGGCGCCGACTCTCCTAAGCCTCGCCACGACAATCAAATATTCTTTCCGAAAGGCCAGCGACTTGTGGCCGCTCTTTCGAGGATCGTAGCGGCGGTAAAGGCGGTATAGCAGTCGGACTCGAATCCTAGGCCCGGTAGAACAGAGTGTCCGACATACACCAAATTCTTAAGGGGACCTCGGAGTGGACTCCCAAAAAGCTCAAGGTCGTCGAGTCGTTGAGCGCTGTCTCCAGGCACCTGAGTGATCGCGCCAGGCACGACATCCGAGAAGGGCATCAGCTGGTCCAGATCCGGGGGAGTCTGGGTATCTGGCCAACTGATCTGCATTCGATCGCCGTCCAATCGAATCGAGTATTGGGTGCCCGCTTCGGGGATCCAGCCGCAGGGATCTTTTAAGAGCCTCGGCCGCTCACTTTTGGGTACAGAGATCTGAGTCGAGTTATCTCGTGGCCCCTGATAATCATTGATTCCGGTGAGAGCGCCGAGTGCTCCATCTCCGCCACTCATCACGATGAAGTCGGCACCGAAGCTGGCACCATCGCGAGTTTCAACCTCTCGGACTCGCTTGCGTCGGATGTCTAGGCCACCGATGTACCGCTGATCTTCGATGGTGCCTCCGGATGAACGTAGCTTCTGAACCAGCATCTCCACGATGCCGGCTCGACCCTGTCTTAAGCAGGGGAGTCCATAGCAGAGATGCCACAAGGTGCGCAGGGCGGCAGGTGTCATGTATTCGCCGAGTCCACTTCGCTGCCCCGCCGCAGTCAATAGAGCGTGAACCATATCTCTCACGGGGCGTTCTGTGGACCACAGACGCTGGTCATCGATCAGGTCAGAGGCCGCGCATGACTCCAAGGCTTTCTCGTACTGGCGCCGCGCTCGGAAGCCATCTGGCGGCAGCTCTTGGGAACCGTCGAGCATCGTGTTGAGACTTGGGCCGTACTCTTCTATGGCCCCAAACAATGACATCAGCGCGGTCTCGCACCCAGGCATAACCTCGCCGAGTACTCGGGCTCGCAGCTTTGGTTCTGCGTGAAAGGTGAACCTACGGTCTTCGAGGGCGACAGTGACTCCACGAGGATCATCGACGAGGCGAGTACGCAGGTCGTGGACCAGCCCGAGCTCCTCCATCACTGTGTAGAGCAGCGGTGTCGTCTGCATCGCGAAGGGAGGCAGTTCTGGTTCCGTCGGGAACTCTGTGTCGAGTACGCGCACGCGAAGCCGCCGCTTCGCCAATAGCGTCGCGGTCATCAGGCTAGCGATGGTTCGTCCAATGACGATGACGTCGTAGTGTTCGCTGGTGGACACAGCATCCTCTAATAGACACACAAGAACGGCGGAACGCTAACGCGGAACCGCTGCGAGGACAACGGTTCATCTTGCAATCATTTTCAGCGCGCAGTAGGTGCACCTCATGGTGGTCGATGGTCTGATACCTGCGCTTAATGAAGAAGAGAACATTCAGCATGTGCTGATGGGCTTACAGGGGCGAGGTTTACGTCGGGTTGTTCTCGTCGATAATGGCAGCACAGACGCCACGGCTGAGTTGGCGCGTGTCCATGGCGCTGAGGTCGTGACAGAGCCCCGTCGTGGATACGGGAGCGCCTGTCTGGCCGGACTTGAGTACCTACGCAATGACCCGCCAGATGTTGTCTTGTTCCTCGACTGCGATGGGGCCGATGATCCTGATGATATCCCTACGTTATTAGAGCCCGTTCGCACAGGAGAGGCTGAATTCGTGGTGGGGTCGCGTACATCGGGGCCGATCGAGCCAGGCGCGTTAACCCCTGTTCAGCATTTTGGAAATGTCTTGTCCTGCGCGCTGGTTCGACTCCTCTTCGGTGTAAAATTCACAGACCTGGGGCCTTTTCGGGCGATCACCTGGAGCGCGATAGAAGATCTAGAGATGGCTGACCGGGACTTTGGCTGGACCGTTGAGATGCAGGCTAAGGCAGCTAAGCGAGGCGTTCGATGCGCTGAGGTGCCCGTCGCTTGTCGCCGCCGGCACGCAGGGCAAAGCAAGGTCTCCGGTACGCTCAAAGGGTCGTTCAAAGCCGGGGTAAAGATCCTCTATACCATCGGTCGGGAGGCGATCAGATGAGTCAGCGTCTGATGATCTTCGCAAAGGCGCCCGAGCCTGGTCGTGTAAAGACTCGGCTACGGCTCGCGCCGAACGACGCGGCTGATTTGCACGAAGCCTTTGTTCAGGACGTCGTCGATCGGCATCGAGGGGATGACCGTGAGATCACAGTTTGGCGCGCAGGAGATCTGGAGCATCCTCTGTGGGCCACCTTGGGGACTGAGGTAGCGGAGCAGGGTAACGGAGATCTCGGGTCCAGAATGGAAGCCGCGTTTGAAGCAGAGCTTGTTCATGGTGGCCCCGTCGTAATCTTAGGGACAGACAGCCCCACCTTACCGCCTGGGCTGGTAGATGCAGCCTTCAAGAGCCTAGAAGAGGTGCCCGCGGTCATCGGTCTGTCGGTGCGCGACGCGGTCACCGTGCTCGAGGATGCCGGGTTCCAGGCCGAGACGGCGCTGCCGGAGGGCAGCCTCTGGGACGTGTTCCGCGTCAATGAGATCGACCCGAAGGCGGGAACCTTCCACGTGCCCGGCACCGTCATCACCAT
>CALELH010000469.1 GCA_937902595.1 uncultured Myxococcales bacterium | reverse complement strand
GCATCGCCGGGCTGCCGTCGGGCCCCTACAGTGTGTTCACGACCGCGCCAGGCTTCGTCAATGTCGATGCCGATTTTGAGGTCGATCTCGCTCCTGGTGAGCGTCGTACAGCCCCCGACATTCAGTTGCCCGTGCGCACCTACGCGATCGACGCACCGGCAGCGGTTCAGGAGCAGGCTGTGCTCCGGATCACCCGGGACCCGGATATGCTCCATGCCCGTATCTGGATGGATGATGCCGAACGACCAGACACCCACATCGATCTGTCTGGCCCTGAACGCGACCGTCTCTCCGTCCGACTCGACGGGGATGGAAGGCACAGCGTGCATATCCAGCTGCTGAATTCGGCCGCAATCGACGATGACCCCAACAATGAGTATCGCGCAGAGACCAGTCCGACCTTCACGGTGAACATCATCGCCGACACCGAAGGCCCACGGTTATTGCGTGCTGAGCTCGCCGAAGGGATGCCGGTGGTTCAGAGTCACTTGAACATCCCTTTGGCGACCAACTGCCTCGATGCCCAGACTCCGGAAGACAGGCTCGGACTGAGTGTGATCGCGAGCGACGGTGGGGTCCTGTACTCGGGGGCCTATATGCCCCTGGTGTTCCTGAACCTTACACCCGGACAAGGCGAACGGAGCGTTGTCGTACAATGTGAAGACCAGGTCTCCCTGCAAAGCGAGCCGACCACGGTCGCGGTGGTCGTGGACCAAACACCTCCCGCAGTGACCTCGGTCAGGCTCAACGGAGGTGGAGAGAACGAGCCCGCCGGTTCCCGAATCGTGTCTGTCGCCATCACGGCAACAGACGTCCACAGCGAGGTCAGGTCGTTAGCTATCAGCGATACGGACGGTGCTTGCGCTGATCAAATCTACCAGTACCCATCGGTTGGGCCAGCCACCTTCACCTTCTCAGACGCCCAGGGGCCGCGGCGCTTGTATGTGTGCGCCAAGGACGCTGCCGGCAACGTGTCTGAGTCAGCCGTTGTCAGCAACGCGCTCATCATCGACACAACTCCGCCTGCAATGGGCGCGATCCGACTGGGGACTGGCCCGCAAACCAACACCCGAAGCGTCAACCTGGCGCTGGACAATGCTGAAGAGAGCGGCTTTGTCCACCTGAGCGGCGACTTGGTCGAATCAGGCCGCTATGCCCTAAACAATGTACCTGCGCAGGTCGAGTTGACCGATGGGGACGCCCCTAAGGTCGTGACCGCGTGGTACGAGGACGCAGCGGGAAATACCTCGGCGCCCTTCTCGACCACCATCACACTGGACACCCGCCCTCCGAACACCGGACAGGTTATGGTGGCGAACGACCAATTGGTGGTGAACGAGCAGGTTGTCTCGGTCCTGATCACCGACACCGCCCCCGACCGCATGTCCATCTGGGAGGTTGCCGCAGAAGACACGTGCGGAGCTCGTACCTGCGATGACGCGGGCTATCGTGCATTTGCCCCAGCCTCGAACTTCACCTTAAGCCCCGCGCTCGAGCAGAAGCGCATCTGCTGGCAATTCTGCGATCAAGCGGGCAACCAGTCGACGCCGCCAGGCAGTCGATTGATTCGGTTGGATACGCACATCCCGCGACCGGTCCCCGCCCTGATAGGGATGGTGCCCCGGAATCACCTGTCATTCAGCCAGGATAATGTCGAAGATGGATACCAGGTGACCATCAGTGGCCGCGGGTTTGCCCACGACACCCGTGCCCGAGTGGGCGCCTTTGTGCTGCCCTGTGCACCATCAACACCGGCCAATGATTGCCGAACCGACGCACAGGGAGGCTGCGGCGAGAATGGCCAGTGCGCAGCCACCTGTGCCACGCAATGCACCTTTAACCTGAGTCCTCAGATTGTGGCCAACGCGGGTACCTATCCGGTCCGTCTGGAGACGCCTGTGCCAGTTGCAGACGGAGTCGGTCTCTCGGCCGAGGTGATGTTCCTCGACGTGGTCGCCCCGGTCCCTACGATCGAATCCATCAGCGTTAGAGGCCTCGTGCAAGCGGTCGAAAATGATGTACCCGTCGGTCAGCAATTCGAGGCTCAGATCACTGGACGAAACTTTACCGATAACGTCCAATTCAGACTCGGCGCCAACTTCGGTCAGGTCATTGAGATCGGACCCAATGACCCCATGCGCCGCCGCACCGCTCGAGTGTTGCTGTCGACCGATGGGCTCATGCCATCGGACCTGGTAGACGCCGAGGTCGTGGCGGTGAACCCGACGCCAGGCGGCGGTGTCTCTGGCGTCATCTCCTTCGGACTCAATCCCGTAGTGTCAGTATGTGAAGCGGAGCTTAACGTGGATGACGAAAGCGCCTTCAGCGACGCCTGCCTGACAAACCTTCGGACGACGCGAGCACCATTGCCCTCCGGTCACGGACGAGCTCAGCAGCTTCGCTTCACGGCTCCGTTTGCCTCAGGAACCAGCGCGTCCCATGGAGACGCGTTAGGGCTGAGAGACAACACCGGCGGGCTGATTGCTCGCACCACCGCCGCAGACGGACCGATGCGCTTACCAAAACTGCTTGGTCAGGACGACGCGGTACAGATCGAGGACCATCTGGGCAGAACCCCCAACGTTCGCATCGGGTTGGCCCCGAGACGAGGTGTAGGTGCCTTCAAACCGTATCCAGTCGGCCAAAATAACCTCGCGGCCGTCTCTGACTTTACGATGGGCGATTTGGATCGAGACGGGCTACTCGATGTGGCCGTCACGGACTTTATCCAAAACTCCGTGGTGCTCCTTGACTCGAACGGTCAAGAACGTGGCTCTTATCCCCAGGATTGTCAGCCCAAACACATTGAAGCGAGCGACTTGAACGGGGATGGTTGGCTTGACCTGGTGATCTCCTGTGTCGGAGACCAATCCTATTACACGGTCTGGTTGGGCTCCGGCGGGTTCAACTTCGAAGAGGCCCCTCAACTCGACGTTCCGTTCATTCAAAACGGCATCGCCGATCTGGTTATCGCAGACTTTAACGGGGATCATCTACCCGACCTCGCGTACACAACCGAGTCTAGCCCCTATCTGACGGCGATCGACCTTGGGCGAGGCGACGGCACCTTTAGCCGCCTTGGGCAATGGATCCTGTCGGGAGAGCTGGATCGCTTGAAGGCTGGAGACCTCAACGGAGACGGTGTGCCCGACCTGTTCGGTGCGTGGAACGACCAGAGGACAGGCACGGATTGGGCACGGACCCTGATCAATCGGGGCGATGGTGTCTTTCAAGATGGGCAGTATGATGGCATAGGCCCAGCGCTCGAGCTCCCGGCTGGGAGTGAAATCGCGAACAGCGAGCTTGTTGACATCGCGTTGGGTGATCTCAATTTTGATGGTGCTCAGGACGCGGTTGTCAGCGCTCAAAGGGCCGATCACCTAGTTGTTCTACTTGGCCATGGAGACGGTGAGTTCTCTGTGGCTGAACGCTTCGCGGTAGGCACTCCCGTCGATCAGGTGTGTGGCCAAAACTCCTGCGGTCCGAGCCGCCTTCAACTTGCTGATCTCAATGGAGATGGGCTCCTCGACGCCATGGTAAATGGCACGAGCCGCAGCGATGCTCGTATCGCCTCGTACCTCAAGTTAGCACTCGGTAGAGGCGATGGACGTTTTGGCGCCTTTGAACGGGTCGCTACTCCTGAAGGCAGCCGGGGGTTAGGGCTCGCTGATGTCAACAATGATGGGCTGACGGACGCCTTGACCATCGATGGAGGTGGGCACCTCGAAATCTGGCGTGGCAGCGACCACTCCGAGTTCGGCGTGGAGAACTGCCAGACCGCGCTCTTGTGCGCTTTCAATTGTGAAGACGACGAGTGCCGAGCCGCCTGTAAGAACCAAAGCGACATTAAGGGGACACGACTCTATGAGCGAGTCTTCGAGTGCATGAGGGACGAACGCGCACGAGGCAACCTATGCCTGGGCAGTCACCAGGCGTACAACGAAGGGCCTTGGATGGATAACCTGAGAGATTGCGCACTGGACTGTCCTCTCGAATTCAATGAATGCGGTATGGACATTCACCGAGAGCCTGTGGCTCGTCGCATGACTTTGACCGGCAGCCGGGTCATTATCCCCGGACAGGTTGCACGACACCGCGTTGACAACGTCATGTTAGCGGACCTTGATGACGACGGCCGCCTCGACGCGATCATTCAGTCCAATGACGCAACGATCACCCTGCACTTTGCTCAGGAGGATGGAACCTTCAGCAGCCCGACAGCGGCGGATGTCGCAGACAACGGCGCCCATGTATTGAACGGTGGGCAATTCACCAGTGTTCGCCTGGTAGATCTGGACGGAGACGGGGTCGAAGACTTCTATGGATTCCTTCTGGGTGGAGCGCTTCGTTGGGCGCGTGGGCTCGGTGGAGGGGAGTTTGCCCCCTTCGCAGAGGTAGGCCATCTTGGACCGATAAATGCCAGGCGCTCGATCATGCACTTTCCCGATCTCAACGGCGATGGCCTCAAGGACCGCCTGTTCGCTTTTCAAGATGGTGGCTTCGGCGCTCCTCGGCGAATCGGTCACGCACTTGGAAATGGCGACGGCACTTTTGGCGAGATGACCAGTCTCGACATCGCAACGAATTACTTCGCTCTCTTCGACGTCAACGGCGACGACCGCGCGGATATCGTCTCTATTGGTGCCGACGAGGTGGGTTTACGGGTTGCTATCACCACGCCCGATGGACAGCTGGGTGATTGGCAGCCCTTCTGGAATGAGCCTGTCTATCGATACCTTCCCTACGATTACAACAGAGATGG
>CALELH010000468.1 GCA_937902595.1 uncultured Myxococcales bacterium | reverse complement strand
TGAAGTCGGCCCACGCGCTTGAAATGGAGTGGCCGTAGGCGCTGCCCTGCTTGGTGCCGGCGAGCGTCGTCTCCGCTGCGACGTCTGAGAAGGTCCCATCTCCGTGATTTCTCCAGAAGAGGTTTCGATGGAGCCGATAATTGTTCACCAGGAGATCTGTATCGCCATCGTTATCGTAGTCGGCCGGAGAGGTGCTCCTGGAGGCCTGTCCGTAGCCCTGCCAGAGCATGATCCCCGCCGCTTCGCTCACGTTCTCGAAGGTCCCGTCACCGAGGTTCTTAAACAGCATGTCCTTGGCGGCGAAGCCGTCATCCCAGCAGATGAAGTTCCCCAGATAGATGTCGAGCAGGCCATCAGCGTCGTAGTCGATCCAGGTGGCCGTCTCGGTGGGCACGTGGCCATCTGAGGTCACGCCGTTGCAGGTGTGGGTCTGAGAGTCGTCGATTCCGCTATTGGCCGTAATGTCGACGAAGGTCCCCCCGTCATTTCGGAACAGAAACTCCTCCTGGCCTGTGAGCAGCAGGTCCTGATCTCCATCATTATCGAAGTCCGCCCAGTGACCTCGTCCTGTTCCCACCTCTGGCATGACGCCCTCAGCCACCAGGCTGAATTGATTGGAACCGTCGTTGATCCAGAGCTCTTTTCCGGTGGCGGCGTCGAGATCTCCGTCGCCCTCGAGGTCAAAGTAGCTGCTCGCCCCCTGGAATCCGAGGAAGTCGGCTGGCGCGCTCTTGAACACGAAGTCGTCGTCCTGAACGACGTCCACGTGTCGGAGTTCGACCTCGACGAGCATGTCACCGGCCGCCCATGAGAAGACCGTGTTGGTTCCCGTGGACGGCTCGACGTCCTTGGACAGCCAGACGAGAGACCAGGCCGCCTTGTCCTCGGGTCCAGGGCTCAACTCCGCGTCGACCGCGATCCGTGCCCCCTGTTCTCCGTTGACGATGGTTCCCACATAGAAGATGCGCCCTGGATCCATCCGGATGGGCGTCTCGAGCGTGAACTCCTGCCAGGTGTCTGAGTCCGCCACCGTCAGGTCGCGCTCCATGACCGCGAGCGGTTGGGTCGGCTCCATATGCAGGAAGTTCCCTCCCAGATCGTCCCACACGTACATCACGAACGTCTCATCGGCGACGATTCGCGGCATGAGCTTTACGGCGCGCAGCTCGAACGGCTGAAAGACCTCGAAGCGCGTGTATTCGTAGTAAGCATCGGGGATGCCTTGATATTGGTGAGCGCCCGCGACGACCCCATCGTGTCGGGAGTGCCACTGCCAATCTTCATCGGCGATCTTCTGTGTCCAGCCGACCTCGGTGACGTCATTGGAGCCGTCCGGCTCGCTGACTTCAGCGCCCGTTACGTCTGCTCCGGTGGAGTCATCCCCCGGCGCGTCACTCACCTCGACCGTCGCGTCTTCGGCGCTGGAGGCTCCGTTCTCGTCCTCCGAGCATCCGAAGAGCAGCGCGCTGAGCAGGAGGCTACAGGTGGTACACGCCACCATCCGGGAAGTTGCGTTGGATCTCCAAAACATCGTCAAGACTCTCCAGGAACACATCAACGATCTCCGGATCGAGGTGCTTACCTCGCCCCTCCCGGATGATCGCGAGACACTTCTCAAGGGGGAAGGCCGGCTTATAGATGCGCTCGGTTGAGAGCGCATCAAAGACGTCCGCCACCGCGGTCAGACGTCCCGAGATCGGGATCTTGTCGCCCTTCAGGCCCTTTGGATAGCCCGTCCCCTCCCACTTCTCGTGGTGACTCAGGGCGATCTCTGCGGCCATATCGAGCACGGGAAAGCCTGAACCTGAGAGGATCCGGTATCCCGACTCGGCGTGGGTCTTCATGATCTCCCATTCGTCGGGTGTGTGCTTACCTGGCTTTCGCAAGATGGCGTCAGGTGTCGCGATCTTCCCGACGTCATGAAGAGGGCTGGCGAGTCGAATTCGCTCGACCCAGTCCTCGTCCATTCCCATGCGCTCGGCGAGCAGGCGCGTGTAATGGCTGATCCTGTGGATGTGGGCTCCCGTCTCCTCGTCACGATACTCGGAGGCGATGGAGAGGCGTTGAATCGTCTCCTCCTGAACCGCTTTGAGCAGCACGTTCGCGTCTTGGAGCTGCAGCATCGTTCGCTGAACCTCCGCGGTGCGCTCAGCCACCAACGCCTCAAGCTCTTCCTGGTGGCGTCGATTCGACATCTCCAGATCTCGCCTTCGTAGCGCTCCCGCGACCCCGATAAGGATCTCGTTCGGCACGAATGGCTTGATGATGTAGCCGTAGGCACCGGCCTCCACGGCCTTGGTCGCCACCTCGGGGTCATCGACCCCTGTGACCATCACCACCGGAGTATTCGGATACTCTTCTGCGATGCGGGGAGCGAGTTCCAGACCTGAGGTCCCCGGCATATTCACGTCACTGAGCACCAGCTCGAAGCCGCCGGTATCCAGGAGTGACCACGCCTCGTCTGCGCTCGTCGCCACTGAACACTCATGGTCCTCGCGTTCAAGATAGCGACGCAGAAGCGTACGAATATGTGCCTCGTCGTCGACGATGAGGATCCGGGCCATGAACGCTCCAATTCAGGTCACAGTCATCCTGAGTGTCGCAGTTCACTCGCGCTGTCGCAAGCTGATCACAAGGGCCTAAAGCGACTCGCGCTTCTTGTCACACGAGGTGACGCTTTTTGTCACAAATAGCTAACCTGTTGAAGTTTAAGGGTTTGACCCCTGTGTCCTGGGGTGTGGATCCGTGGTGTTAAGGCATGTGCACTTGCCGGTGGCCGTCAGTTGCCAAAGAACACACATTTTCAAAGCCTAATGATTTCAAAGCCTTGCGGGTGGGGTTGCACTTGGCATCGGTCTTGCTAGGTTTATGGCCGCGAGCGACAGTCGGCTGAGGGAACGGTCCATGACTTCATGGGACATCGGCAGGCCCGCGTATTCAATCCCAACTTTTGATTCAGGAGAGCAATATGCTCATGCGTATCCGTCAGAGCGATAAGGGCTTTACCCTCATCGAGCTCATGATCGTTGTCGCGATTCTCGCCATTTTGGCGGTGGTCGCGGTCCCAGCTTTTATTAAGTACATGCGTCGTGCGAAGACGACCGAGGCTATCGACCAGCTCGATAAGATCTACAAGGGCGGCGCCCTGTATTACACCACGCCTCACGTCGACAAGGTCGGCTCCAAGCTTGAGTGCCAGTTCCCGAAGAACCAGGGTGTGAC
>CALELH010000467.1 GCA_937902595.1 uncultured Myxococcales bacterium | reverse complement strand
TCGGCCACATAGACGTTTCCGGGTCGTAGCCGACTAGATCAACGCTGACGGGATTCGCCTGAGCATCTTCGGTATACGCGGTGTCGCCCACAACCAGCGCGTTATTGTTGCGGTTACCTCTATCCTCTTCGCCACCACCATCATCGGCTTTGGCTGCAACGAAGGCTCTGACGACGCGGCAGGCTATGACGGTCCCTCCGACCATATCCCAATAGATTCGGGTACCCCATTGTCGGTGGACGCCACGTCCCCAACCGATCAGAGCGCGCCCGATGCGCCGGGCCCGGACCCTGTTGACGCGACCCTGGACATGGAGACCCCTTTGGACACGGGGCCATCGCTCCCTGACGTAGGGCCGTCCGTGGACGCGGGAGCGGACCTTGACTCAAACGGCGGAGATCTTGGCTCAGTGTCTCATGACGCCGGTCCTCCTGGAGAGGACAGTGGGGTCGAGGACCCCACACCCGACGGAGACCTCCCCAGGCCCGATCAGGGACAGCCTGGTCCTCCAGAGTTTGCTCGTGCCGGCGACCCCCGGTCAACACGGCAAGCGGGCAGCCCGGACTCCGGCGAGAGATTTGTGGAGTCCTGCCCCGAAGGACAAGTGTTCGTGGGGATCCAAGGTCAACTCCATCACCACAGATCACACTTAGGTCGCCTTGGTGTCTTCTGCGCGTGGATGGGCGTCGTAGATGGCCGCATCGTCATCGATGACCGCAGGCCTGGCCCACTGAGAGGGCTTGTCGGAGACGGTGAAGAATTCCGGGCCCTCTGCCCGAGACATAAGGCGGTGGTCGAATACGCCGGATTCGCCAACTTCTTAGTCGATCGGCTCACCCTATACTGCGCTCGGCCAGTGCTCGAAGACGGAGCCCTGATCTGGGAGGACAGCGAGGCGATACTCTCCATTGGCGGTCGAGGCGGCGAGGCCGTACCGCGGGGGTCATGCAATCGGGACGAGATCGCCGTTGGGGCCAATATAAATGCCGGAGACGGTGTAGACGCGTTCGGGTTGATCTGTCAGAGGATTGTTCAGCAAGACTAGTCCACTAAGCCGGTTCAATCTCTCCGCCCAGCTCAATCCCGACTGAGGTCGCGACACCCAGCAGTGTCTCCTGAGGATCTACCTCTCTGGGCGCCGAGGCGACGTCTGCTATGGGCACCGAGGTGATCTCTCCACCTCGCAGACAGACCAATTCTCCCCACCCCTCGGACTCCACGAGCTGCACAGCCTTAACGCCGTATTGGGTCGCTAGCACTCGGTCGAACGGCGTGGGCGAACCACCTCGTTGAATGTGGCCGAGCACCGTGCACCTTAACTCCGTTGCATCATCCCGCTGCGCGAACTCGGCTCTCAGTAGCTCTGTGAGAGTGTCCCCTGCTCCGCGGCGACCGGAGACCCCCTCAAGGGAGATAGAGTCCATCGGGCGGGCCCCTTCGGCGACGACCACGATGGTGAAATGCCGACCGATCTTTCGCCGTCGCTCAATCTTCTCGATGAAGCGAGCTGGATCATAGGGCACCTCCGGGATAGCGATGCAGTCTGCGCCGCCCGCGATACCTGCGTATAGCGCGATCCAGCCCGCCGTCCTCCCCATCACCTCCAGGATCATCACTCTGTCGTGTGATTCGGCGGTGGTGTGAAGTCGATCCAACGCGTCGGTTGCGACGTCAACAGCAGACCAAAAACCGAAGGTGAAGTCCGTCGCCTCCAGGTCATTATCGATGGTCTTTGGAACACCGACGATGGGGATCCCATACTCAGTCGAGAGCCGATGCCCAATCTTTTGGGTGCCGTCACCTCCGATCAGGATCAGACCGTCCAAGGCATACCGATCATAATTTTCACGGATGATCTCCGCATAGCAGCGGCCATCTTCCGCGGTGCCAAAAGGATCTCCCCGGTTCGTCGTCCCCAGAATCGTCCCGCCACGACCCAGCAGGCCCTGACAGGAAGGCAGATCTAAGGGCCAGACAGACTTCGTGTCCGGGTACATTAGGCCATGAAAGCATTCTTCCACACCGAAGACTTCCCACCCCAGCTGGCCTCGACCATATTTCACTATCGCTCGAATCACCGCGTTGAGCCCGGGTGCGTCCCCGCCGCCAGTACACACACCGATTCGCTTCGCCTTACTCATTCTATCTCCCAGTCTTCGAGAATGGCCTCACCTCTCCCCTTATGAAGGATTGTCCAGCCACCTGACAACAACATCTTTACCCAACGCATTAAGACCGCCGTGGTGCCTCACGACGGACCACGACGGACGTCCGCAACTACTCCAATGGCAGCACTCCGAATCTCGCGACCAACCCCCAGACCTCAGGGCCAACCACCGGTACGAAGTAGGTGCGCATCAGGAGATCATTGGTCTCGAGAGAGAACGGAAAGATGGGCAGATCGTCACGCGGCTCCAGATGCATCGTACGGAAGATTCTGCGCAGGGAGTCCGCGCCGTAGGCGTCGCCGATGGCCTGCCAAAAGCAGGTACCGGTCTTGTAATATCGGCCCTTATTCGACTGGCCATCCCCTTCTCGCTTCTCGTCTGGATCGGGCCTCACTCCCCAGTTGGGGTCACTCAAGTCCCAATACTCGACGGGCGCCGGGCACTCCTCTGGTTGCGGACGCCCCCCTGTGTTTGGCGGCCTAATGCACACGGAGGTCTCGCCACACTCATAGGTATATCCCTGAACGATCACCTTGGAGAAATAGTCAGCCCACCCCTCTTTGAGCCACGCCGGCAGGTCCGCCGGCTGGAAGGTGTGGACAGACTCGTGGGCTAGGGTCGCCTGCCCACCACAGAGCGTTGGCAAGCCTGCCCAGACGTTTGAGTCGTCCAGTCGCGTCAGGGACGCCTCAGACGTTCCGATATACACCACGCCGTCCTCAGCCTTCGCCCGACTGGGCTCAAAGCGCCCATAATGCACAATGGCCTCTCGCCAGGGATTGCAATAGCCCATGTGCTCCGCGATCGCCTCGTGGCAGTTGGGCAGCACCGCCACGGCGTTCTGGGCGAGAGCGAGGTGGCCCTCGGGAGCGATCACCCGAAAACCTTCCTCCACAGCCTCTACCTCTGGACCGCCATCTTCAAACCGGTTGACCAAGTTGGGCTCGGGTCGGCTCTCGATAGGTGGGCAAAGCTCGGCGTTCCTAGCTGCGTCAAGGTGTCCATCGTGCCTTGTCAAACTGGCGTCGATGACTGCCTTCGACGCGTC
>CALELH010000466.1 GCA_937902595.1 uncultured Myxococcales bacterium | reverse complement strand
TGATTAGGATAACGAATTGGGCGGGACATAGGAGACTCTCGACACAGAGGTAGTGAAGAGGTCTATCGGTCAGTCTGCAAAAGTGTTGCGCTAAAAATTCGTGTGGCACCTAATTAGGCACCTAATTAGGCACCTAATTAGGCAGCACCTAATTAGGGATGTCAGTACATGATGAGGGGGTGAGCGATGAAAGTACTTCTGGCTGCTTTGACTCTTGCACTTGTGTTGGTGGGTAACCATGCACAGAGCGGGTGGGTCGCCGAGGCAATGGCCGGCTCCGATGACGTCGTCGTGGCGGTGAGCGAATTCAAGAACCTCGATGGGAACAGCGCCAATGACCCTCTCAGGAAGGGGCTCGCCGAGATGTTTCTGACCGACTTCAGCAACGCGCCCGATGTACGCGTCGTTGAACGCAGTCGCCTGGCCGCGATCTTGAACGAGCTCAAACTCCAGAAGAATCCCTACTTTGATCCTGCGTCGGCGGTCAAACTGGGCAAGGGCCTCGGGGCATCTTTTCTGGTTACGGGTAGCTACGCTGAGGCCTCTGGAACCTTGACGATCAACGCGCGGGTGATCGACGTGGCCACCTCCGAGGTCGTCATCGCGGGCAAGGGCGCCGGTGACACGAAGGACTGGACCACGATATACAACAAACTCTCGAGGACCCTCATCGAAGGTCTGACCGGCAAGCTCAGTCCCATCAAAGCCAAGAAGATCGGGCGAGCGAACACATCGAGCTACAGCGCCTTCAAGGCGTTCGCCCAGAGCCTGTACCGCATGGACGAGGGCGACACAGAGGGGGCCGCCGATGAGGCCGCAAAAGCCATTAAGCTAGATCCTGACTTCAAGGCGGCCAAGGCACAGAAGGCGCGCGTTGAGTCGATGCGCAAGGCCCTGGATCTGAACACCCACAAGGCCTCCATCGAGGCGATCGCTGTCTACGAGGGGGACACGCCCTGCGACTGCAGCTACGAGTTCGCCGAGGGTAAGAAGCCGGCAGATTGGAGCAAGCTCTCGGCGGGGAGTCAGCTGGCGAAGCGAGTCATCAAGACGCGAACTGGTCAACGGCTCACTTCGGCGGTGAACTATATCGCTCCGCTGGCTGTCGCCAGTCACATGGTTAAGGTGGGGCTCCGCGAGGACGCCCGCAAGCTCGTCGATGTCTTTCTGTCCGAAGACTTTCTGAGTCAGGCCCTCCTCAAGGGGATCCCACGCTGCGTAGGTTACCAATTTCGGTCTCTCCTCCATTATCTCGACCTGGAGTTTGAAGAGGCCATGAAGTGGCAGGTGAAGGCGTCCGAGATCCCAACGACCCTATACAAGATGGCGCAATTTCGAGACCAGTGCATGGGCGGCATGCTCTGGTCGATGGCCTTCGGCTTTGAGGGATTGTCCGGGCCATTGAAGGACCGGATCGTCGCCGCCACCAACGGTAACAACCTGGGTAAGCTTAGACTCGAGCAACAGTTGGCGAAGCAGATCGCGCCGAAGGTCCGAAAGAACATTGAAGCGCTTAAGGTCGCAGGTAAGGGATGCGCACAACGGTGTAGCGTGGGCGCCGCGACGGGTGGTCTTCGAGGGCTTCAGATGAGGCTGATTCAGGGCAGCATCCCTCCGGAGACGTTTGCTGCGTATATCGACAGTGGTGTCAAACCTGACGACGCGCTCTTTACGCTGGCTATTGGAATGAGCAGAGGCTCGGACCCAACCCCGCTGGGAAAAATCATGCTGGAGAAGGGCTACATACCTTCCAAGAGATCCCTCCAGCTGGCCAAAATGAAGGGGTTGACGACGCTGTTCGAGGCGATGCAGGCCCGCATAAAGACGGCGAGCCCTAAAGAAATTCAGGCTGCTAAGGCCGCGGAAAGAGCTAAGGCGGTCACAGACGCCAAGCAATACTACGAGAAGCAGATCAGGATGGGCTGGGCAAACGCATTCTTGATGCGAAATCGAGAGGGGGTCATTGCGGTCGGTTTGTTTAATTCCAAAAGCCACTCCGGGGGCTTAAAGGGAGTGAAGTTTGCCCTTGATGGAGGCCCATGGAAGGACTGGCCTGTCGAGAAGAGGAGCTATGGAGTACCCATTCACCCACTCTGGGACACGACCGCTGAGCTCGAGAACTTTCAGGAGCAGGGTGACTTTAAGAAACTCAAAGTGAAGCTCATCTACGCTGATGGCTCGGAGAGCCCCGAAAAGCTCTATCTGATCGATCGTAGTCGGCTGTAGCGAACTCGATCGGGCTCAGGCTGCGCACGACCTTTAGAACCGACTTGCCCATCGCTGAATACCACGGCAGCCTGGAGCCTTAGGGGTGAATGTCGCATAAGCGGCATTATGTGAACTCCCGAAATAGGTGCCACGCGAATATTGAGAGAAGGTCCCGAAATAGGTGCCAGATTAGGTGCCACACGAATTTTTCGCGCAACACTTTAGCTGACTGACCGATAGACCTCTTCACTACCCC
>CALELH010000465.1 GCA_937902595.1 uncultured Myxococcales bacterium | reverse complement strand
GACCAGAGGGACCCCAAACTTCTCTACGCTGTCGATGTGCTTCTCCAAGTTTGGGAGACCACGGCGCACCGCATCTGGATTCGGTTCGTTCAGATCCTTCTTGCTGACGCCGCCATGCATTTTGAGTGCCCGAGCCGTGGCCACGAGCGCCACACAAGAGGGCGTGAGGCCCGAGGATCGACACATGATGTGAAAGAACTTCTCACCTCCAAGATCAAACCCGAAGCCAGCCTCTGTGACGACGTAGTCCGCCAGTTTGAGCGCCATTTTGTCCGCGATAACGCTGCTGGTACCATGTGCGATGTTGGCGAATGGCCCGCCGTGAACGAAGGCGGGTGTCCCCTCAATCGTCTGTACTAGGTTGGGTTTAATGGCGTCCTTAAGCAGCGTCGCCATGGCGCCGATTGCCCCTAGATCCGCCGCGGTGATGGGATTCTTTTCGTAATCGTATCCGACGATGAATCGCCCCATGCGCGCCTTTAGATCATTCAGGTCCGCGGCCAAACAGAGCGCCGCCATAACCTCGGACGCCGCGGTGATGTCGAACCCTGTCTGCCGAGGAACCCCGTCAGTAACCGACCCTAAGCCAACCACGACCTGACGGAGCGCCCGGTCATTCATGTCCAAGACTCGACGCCAAGCGACGCGTCTTGGATCAAGCTCCGGCCCTTGATGGTGATAGAGGGTGTTGTCGACGATGGCCGAGAGAAAATTGTGCGCTGTCGTGATCGCGTGGAGGTCACCGGTGAAGTGAAGGTTGATGTCCTCCATGGGGAGCACCTGAGAATACCCTCCTCCGGTCGCGCCGCCCTTCATCCCTAGGCACGGACCAAGTGACGGCTCCCGCAGAGCGATAATCGCCTTCTTGCCGATGGCGGACAAAGCCTGACCAAGGCCAACGCTCACCGTCGTCTTCCCCTCTCCCGCAGGCGTCGGTGTGATAGCAGAGACCAAAATCAGCTTTCCGTTGGATGGGCGGTCCTCCACAGCATCTAACTTCACCTTGGCCTTGTGTGGTCCGTAGAGCTCTAGGTCGTCTTCCCCGAGACCCAACTTCGACGCGATCTCAGTGATCGGGCGCAGCGTACAGCGCCTCGCGATCTCGATATCCGAGAGTGCTTCTGACATATCAATGTTCCCCCAGTGATTACTGACCGATTTCCCAAGACCGCCATAATACACCAAGAACTCTCCGGAACCGGAGATGTTTCGGCGAGCCTTCCGGTCAAAGGGAGACAATCACCGGACGGGAACACCCCTGCTCGCCAAGCGTCAGATCGAAGACCTGACCACCAGGCGGTGAGATCAATGTAAGCGCTCTCTCCTTAACAACAGCCCGTCGCATCCAGGTCGGACGACTCGTCTTCGCAGCGCACCAGTCGATAGACTAGGCTCCCGAACGGGGCGCCCAGCAAGGGGGCCGCGATATAGATCCAGAGCTGTCCGAACTCACCGGTGATGACCGCGGGTCCAAGGCTCCTGGCTGGATTCATAGAGGCACCCGTCAGAGGCCCTCCGAAGAGCGCTGCGACCGCGACAGTGCCTCCGATGGCGATGCCCGCCATCTGACCGTGAGCCCGCGCGTCTGTCGCCACGGCTGAGATCACAAACATGAGGATCATCGTCAAGACGACCTCCACCCCAAACGCGCGCCCTAATGACAATTCCGTCGAGGTCAATCCCAGCTGACCTTGAGTACCCACGAGCGAGGCTACGGCCACCGAGGCGAGAATAGCCGCCAGAATTTGGGTCCCCATGTAAGGGAGCACCTGAGTCCAGGGAAAACGACCATCCAGAGCAAAGGCGAAAGTCACCGAAGGATTAAAGTGAGCCCCTGAGATGTGTCCGGTCGCACAGACCATAATGAGGATCACGAGTCCGAAGGACAAAGCGACCCCCAAATGACCCAACTGACCGCCACTGAGCGCGTCGCTGACGATAGCACCGCACCCCACAAAAATGAGCGAGAAGGTCCCCACAAACTCCGCTCCCAGCTTCTTCGCTAGCCCTACCCTGTCCATATCTCTTCTCCCGAGAGGGCGTACTGCCCTCATCGCACTTACATCGAAAAACATCGCATATGTAGTGAAGTCACGAGATTGTCACCCTGAGGCAAGACTTAATACAGATCGGCTGCGGGTACTATCGTCACCAGATCACCGGAGATCCCTAAGTAACTGAGGTCAAGAGACCCTCTTTTATTGTATGACTAGGTCAAGCTTGAGGGAAAACGAGGCTAAAAGGGACTTGGCACCCAACGTGCATAACCCGGAGTCTGGGTGGTCGGAAAAAACCGATTTGGAAGGTTAGCGTTGATGTTCTACCGAAGTTTTGCACCGAGATTAGTGCTGCTCTCCGTTCTCGTTACGGGGTGTCATCAGCTTGAGAGCGACGAGATCAACAGTGATGAGAAGAACTGGGGCCGCATACAAGAGAGCGCCGGCCAAGCCAGCGCCCTTCGCGAACTAATGATCTCAAAAGGGGCGAAGTCCCCGGAACCCGGCGTCGTTCCAACCATGGACGATCCAAAGGTGAAACTTGGTCAAGCTCTATACTTTGACAAGATCGTGAGCGGGAATCAGGACATCGCCTGTTCAACCTGTCACCATCCCCTGTTCGGGACCAGCGACGGTCTCCCTACGGCTATCGGGATCGGAGGGGACCAGCTCGGCCCCAGCCGGGCTATCAGCGGTGAAGGATTCATTATCCCAAGGAACTCGCCAGATATCTTTAACCGTGGCCTAAGCGAATGGCGCACCATGTTTTGGGATGCGCGAGTGTCCGCCTTCAGCGGCTATTTTGAGACGCCTGCAGGCGCCCGGCTACCCGAAGGAATTGATAACGTGCTGGCCGCCCAAGCTATGTTCCCACCAACATCACGCCACGAGATGCGGGGTAATACGGGGGACAATGAGCTCGGAGATGTTGTGGATTCGGATCTGACTGGCATTTGGGAGGGAATCACCACGCGCCTGCTCGCCATCGAAGAGTACGAAGCGATGTTCGCCGAGGCTTTCCCGGCCGTTCCGGCTGAAGAACTCGGGTTTCAGCACGCCGCGAACGCCATCGCAGCCTTCGAGATCGCTGCTTTCACCAAGCTTGATACGCCTTATGATGCCTTCCTCAATGGAGACGACAGCGCTCTGAGCGACCTGGAACGACGAGGCGCTGAGCTCTTCTTTGGCGAAGCGAACTGCGTAAGCTGCCACAGCGGCGCGTTACTGACAGACCAAGAGACCCACTGCATCGCGTCTCCCCAGCTTGGGCCGGGTAAAGATGAAGAGACAGGAGACGACTTTGGTCGAGAGCTGGAGACCAAATCAGCGGACGACCGATACGCATTTAGAACACCACCTCTGCGGAACGTAGAGCTCACAGCTCCATTCATGCACTCGGGCGCGTACGCGACCCTCGAAGAGGTCGTTCGCCATCACATGCATCCAGAGGAGACCCTGCGAGGCTACAATGGGGCATCACTCCCGAGCACCCACCGAGGCAGCGTTCTGACCGCAGCTGAACTTCACGACGATATGGTGGACTATCTGTCCCCAGAGTTGGGCGACTGCTCCGGCATGGGCGACGAAGAGGTCGAAGCGCTCGTCGCCTTCTTGAAGAGCATGACCGATCCCTCTGCTCGTGACATGTCGGACCTGGTACCCACTTCGGTGCCAAGTGGGCTCTCCATCGATTAAAGATCACGCGGGCGATAATCGTTCCACTTGTCCGGCCCACCGCGGCCGGCGTATCCTCAACTCCACTGTATGATCGCATCACAGATGTGTCGCGCGGTCCCTACGATGGAGATCCCATGTTTAAATCTATCGCTCTACTCGCCGTGACCTCACTCATAGCCTTTGGGTGCTCTAACGAAGACTCGACGACAACTGCAGATGCCGGCGCCGGCGGCGCTGGTGGAATGGCCGGTGCCGGGGCTCAAG
>CALELH010000464.1 GCA_937902595.1 uncultured Myxococcales bacterium | reverse complement strand
TGGATCAGGCGGGTAAAGAGCTCTTCGTAAATGTTTGTGGTGACGACGATAGCCGTGGCGGTCTCTCGGTGCTTGGCGCGGGTCAGATGGTGACCGAGAGCTATGTTGGAGAGCGAGCCGCTCACTCGCTGCGCGGAGAGGGCGAGTCAGCTCGGCTCACCGTGGGACCAGGAGGTGGACCGATGGTCGTCGGTCTTCAGGATGGGCGTCCAATCGGAGATCGCCTCGTTGGTGGCGAGATCGTGCCTCAGAGCATGCCAGACGAGTTCAGCGCGCCACCGGTGAGCTGTGGAACACCTCAGGTCGCTGGGGACACGCTCTGGTGTGCTTTTGATGGAGAGGGCTTCGCGAAGCTCAATCAGAACGGTCGATGGAGCGCTACGCGCGCGGCCGGCCTTCCTGTGATCGAAGGGGCCAGCCTGAGAGAGATCATCGTCGTCGATGACCGTTCTTGGTGGATGGCGACGGACGGCGGGGTGATTCGCATCATGAATGGGAGTCTCCAAGCGCTCAACTTTGCGTTCACCGACGGTGGATTACCTTCCGACGATGTTCGAGACCTCTTACTGCATGGCAATACGCTGTACGCGGCGACCGCTGCTGGAGTTGGGATCCTAGATCTTGAGACCAACGAGTGGAGTCAGCTGAGTCGATCCACCTTACCAAACATTTCAGCGCGGGCCCTCGCTATAGACGCTGATGGAGCCCTGTGGATCGGTACGGATGGCGGCGTGTTTAAGAGAACCCTTCCCGAAGGAGATTCGGCTGAATATACCGTGCAATCAGGTCTATTAGATAACCGCGTCAATGACATGGTTATTGGCTCGGATGGCACCCTATATGTCGCGACAAATGGAGGCGTAAGCGCGCTGAGCCCAGATGGAACGTTTGTCCGCTCCACGACTCATAATGGTCTCCCTGGGTGGAGTGCTTACGAGCTGTTCGCTGAAGACGACGCGGTTTGGGTCCGTGCCGATTGGGGCGTGGCTCGAATTCGGTTACCTCTGGTTGAGAACCCTCCAGTCCATCCATCAGACTCCCCGTCTAGCTAGGCCTAACCTGGGTAAGCTGGTGTGTCTTGCCTTTGGTTGGTCTCCCCCGGGGCTGGATCACGTACGCTCATCTTGCTTTGAGGATTCTCCCCGGGACCGGTGTCTCCGGTCCCGGGGAGTCCTTGCTAGAAAAGGATGAGCCCGACTGGGGGCAGTCGGGCTCATGAGCCCGGCCGGGGTATTTGCCGAGCGATGGAATCCACGTTCGATGGGTCTCGATTCGCGGAGCGCCTGGGTATCAGTTGATACTGGTCCCTTGGCCACCCAAGACATCGTTCGTTTTGGGCAGTTTCTTAGCGCCCCACCTAAATTCGTTTGTGTGTTATCAGTGCGAGAATTTGAAAACTTAATAAAAACAGGTGTTTACGTGTTTATTTTTTTTGAAAAATAAGCGACTTTTTTTTCAAGTTCGTCCCAATAGAGCCGATAAAATGATGTGGGGTTTTTTATCTTCTCCACAACTCCCTAAATCCACCCCTCTTTGATTCGCGTTTCACTTGCGAGAGCTGTTCTAGGTTCTAAGGCTTGGATCCGCCGGATCCATGCCGCCGCAGGTCGTGGTCGATGGTCTCCCGCGAGGGCGACTCCTCCCAGACTGTGCCTGATGTGTTGTAAGTCATGCGGACCTCCGCGACTTTAGTCACGAGTCTCTGCTAGACTGTCCGGGCGCGACGTGCCGGGGGTAAGTGGCAGGTCGAACGAGTCTCCTTGGGAGGAAAAGATGAGGATAGCGTTGCTCCTGCTCAGTTTCGGGTGGGTGAGTGTGTCCTGGGCTCAAACTCCACTCCAGAGCCCTAACGGTCAACTGTATCAAATCGCGGATACGGCTCATGGTGGTCTAGAGGGTCCCGTAGAGTTTAGTGGTTGGCCTCAGCTTTGTGTGCGTGTCTGCGCCGAGTGTGACGCCCCGTGCGCAGCCGCTGATGTGTATTCAGCTGGGGGCGCGGCGTCGACACCGGAGCTCAACGGTCGACAGCTCCGAACGGCGCTGCAACAGCATCCGACGGGCCTGGAGATTCAACGAAGGATCTATGTGCCGTCGGCCGGGGGCGAGCTCGCCGATGGCTTTGTCCGCTATTTGGACACACTCAGGAATCCACAAGCCGTCGACGTCACGGTGTCCGTACGATTGGGCACAACCTCGGATGAGGGTGGACGGTTGGCGGCGGCGATCGGCTCCATTTGGCGCACCCAGTCAGATGATGCTGCGCTTCAACCAGATGATCGCTGGTTTGTCCTCGACGATAATCAAGAGGCCGCAGGTTTCTCGGCGACAGGCGTCCTCCTGCAGGGAGCCGGCGCGCGTGTAGACGTGCGTCGTCTATCCCAGGGTTACCCAGTGGACGGCGCGCAGGGCAGCCTCGCTTGGGATTATCAGGACCTACGGATCCCAGCTGGGCAGACCGTGGGACTCTTAACGATTATCACTCAGAACCCCGTACGTAGAGACACGCTGGCAGAGCTACGTAGCCTGCAGCGTGTTCGATCCGTAGACGCCATCTTTGGCTTGACGGACGCCCAGCGCGAGCTGACGCTTAACTTTGACATCTCTCCTGATAACGCAGCGCCTGTCGCCGACGCCGGCGGTCCATACACCGTCAATGAAGGCATGCCCCTAGAGCTCAGTGGGCTTCAGTCCTTCGACGCTGAAGCGGCAGCCCTGGAGTATGCGTGGGACCTCTCAGATGACGGGCAGATGAACTTCGTTGACGCCGACACGGCGAACACGACGCAAACTTTCCCTGACAACGGTGTTTTGTCCATCGCTCTTCGCGTCACCGACGCTGGCGGAAAGACTGACGTCGATCGAGCCAGGGTCCAGGTGCTGAATGTCCCACCGCGCATTGACTCGGTCTCTACATCGAGCCCCATCGTTGAGGGGGACAACTTGGATGTGGAGGTGCGCTACACGGAGCCTGGCGCTGACGAACTGACCTTTGATTTTGACTGGGATGGAGACGGTCGCATCGACACTGACGGCCTGGCAGATGCGCGAGCGCAGCATCGGTATCTAGAGGATGGAGTTTTCAATTTGCGAGTCGTCGTTCAAGACGATGATGGGGGCCGATCTGAGCAGGTGACTGAGGTCATCGTGCGCAACGTGGCGCCCGAGATTCTCCAAGTTCTCGCGCCGGCTCGTGTGCCGGAGGGTGTCCCGTTCGTTCTCCAAATCATCGCTCGCGATCCAGGGGAAGACCCGATCACATATGGGTATGACCTGGACGGCGATGGTGTCTTTGAGAGGGCGGGTCCAGGCTTGGACCGGGTCGAGATGACTCTCGGTGATGATGGGCTCTACCCGATCCGTGTTCGAATCTGTGACGATGAAGCGGCCTGCACTGAGCGAGACCTCTCCATCAACGTTGAGAACGTTCGGCCCGTCATCGAGCGGATCGATGTGACGACTCCGATCAACGAGGGGGACCTCGCTCGACTGACCGTCTTCGCCAACGATGTTGAAGGAGACCCGCTCACCTACGCTTTTGATTTCGATAACGACGGTGACTTCGCCGATGACATCCCTGGGCAAAGGGACGGGTCGATCGCAATTCCGTTCTCCGACGATGGAGTCTACACGGTGGGTGTTCGCGTAGAGGATGGAGATGGAGGCCGTGTTCTAGACAGCGTTGAGGTTGTCGTAGATAACGTCGCGCCCTTCGTTCTATTGAGGGGGCCCGCTGGAACTCGCCAAGGCATTGAGGAGGTCTTTACCTGCCAAGCGACCGATCCCGGCGCCGATCGACTGGTGTATGACTGGGATTTCGATGGGGATGGACAATTCGAGCTGCGTGCAGCGCGAGCGGAGGAACGACACACGTTCCCAGTGCAGGCGACGATTGAGATCGGCTGTAGGGTGCGGGATGGCGACGGAGGGGAGACGGTTGCTCGCCACCGCATCGTCGTCGCGAATGAGAGACCAACCCTAGAGCTGCGCGTTGACTCTCCTCAGGATGAAGGCACGGAGGTCGTCATTCGCGCAATCGCGGCGGACGCAGGCGGCGACGAACTCCTCTATACGTTTGATTTTGATGATGATGGTGAGATCGATTTAGGTCCAACCAATAACCCGATCGCGCGGCATGTCTATCCCAACCAGGGATTCTATCGTATTCGCGTAGTGGTGACGGATGGAGTGGACTCCATCGACGCCTCAGTTCAGATCCAGATCGTCAACCGAGCGCCCATCGTCCGCTTGTCCTCGAACACGCCGATCAACGAGGGCGAGACCTTGGAGTTGACGGCTGAGGTGCTCGAGCCTGGTGCGGATCAGGTGACGCTGCGCTGGGATCTAGACGGTGATGGTGTCGTTGACCCTGGTGTTGAGGACATCGTCGATGGAGACGAGGTTTTCCGCAGCTTAGTAATTGAAGATGACATGCGGATCAACGTGACGGTCTGGGCCGATGATGGAGACGGTGGGGTGGCTGAGGCTGTGACGGCGGTGAACGTGCGGAATCTGGATCCTCTCTTTGCAGAGAACTACTTTCCACCCGCTGCCCATGAAGGCAGACCTTATAATCGTTCGATCCCGGCATCGGATCCAGCGGGGCTGAATGACCCGCTCAGATATAGCCTAGTAGAGCCTCTCCCAGGAATCGACATTGAGGCGGGAACAGGGCTCCTGCTCTGGGTACCTACCTACTCTCACTTCATGAGCAGCCCGATTACTCTGCGCGTCCGAATCGATGATGGTGACGGAGGTACGGCTCAAAGAGATATCGACTTTGAGGTCTTGCCCATCGATGAAGATGGCGATGGTCTGCCGGATACGTACGAGTCCATGACCTGCTCTCCCGATGACGTCTGTCTGGACCCAAGTAATCCCGACGACGCTGATGATGACCCCGACATGGATGGACGCGACAATCGAACGGAGTGGGCTGAGGGGACTAACCCCTTCCAGTTTGAGGGCCCAGAACTCACGGAGTTGGTGTCTCCTGTTGATGGAGAGCGGGTGCCGACCCATACGCCGACCCTGGTCACGAGGCGCGCCGAAGATTCTCGGGGTGAGCAAGTGCGGATTCAGTTTCAAGTGTTCCGAGACGCTGATGGGATGGATGAGTTGGTCATCAGCGATCCCATTGAGCAGCCTGAGATGGGCGACACGAGCTGGGTCGTACCTGAGGCGTTGCTCGACGAAGACGTCTCATATTGGTGGCGTGCGCGGGTGCTGACGGAGACCGCCGAGACGCGCTGGACCGATGTCTGGCGATTTAGGACTAACGCCGAGAACACGGCCCCGACGGCTCCCATGCCGATCGCTCCACCTGATGGGGCTCAGGTTGACAACCTACAGCCGACTCTTCGGGTCACACGTTCAACAGACGCCGATGAAGACACTCTCCGGTACATCTTTCGTGTCTACGACCAGGCCGGTGAGATCTTTACGACCGGTGAGGGCGTCCCGAGCGATGATGAAGTTCACCTTCAGACACCGGCGCTCGTGGAGAATGGACGGTTTACTTGGGATGTCGTGGCCATCGATGAGGCGAGCGCGGAGTCCGAGGCTTGGGCGCCATGGTCTCTCTCGATCGATGCTGAGAACACAGTGCCGACGGTCCCCACTCTCAGGGCGCCCGCTGAGGACATGACAGTCACCGAGCTCAACCCCCTCATGACCGCTGGTGGAAGCAGCGACGAAGACGGGGATTCTATCCAATACGTCTTCAGTGTTCGAAGCGCTGATGGAGAGATTCTTGAATCGAGCGACCCCGTCGACAGTGGAGAGAGCGGAGACGCCTCTTGGACACCCGCAATCCCTCTGATGGAGGACAGTCAATATTCGGCCACCGTGTACGCTCTGGATGACCGCGGCGGCGTCTCTGAGACCGTCGAACACGACTTCTTTGTCTCAGTCGAGAACAGCCCGCCACCGGTTCCTGTTCACGCGAGCCCTGTAGATGGTGGGCAGCTCTTTCCGGGAGAGGTCATCTTGGCTTGGCAGACCGTCGAAGACCCCGAACGAGGGGTAGTGACCTATGTCGTCGAGTTTTGCGAAGGCGAACGATGCACACGCACCGAACCGCAGGAGTTTGGTGCCCTGAATTTGTCCGAACAGACCGCTTCAGGCGGGGTCTATACTTGGCGGGTTCAATCCTATGATCCAGAAGGCATGACATCAGGTCCATCAGACCCATGGACCTTCTCGGTGATCGACACTGGCGGTAGCGAGGCGTCCGATGGGTGCGGATGTGACACTTGGCAGACGCGGCGTCCGAGCGGCGTCTTTCTCGTGATGCTGCTGGTTCTCGCCCTGGGGTATCGTCCCAGGTTCCATCCATGAGATTGATGAAACTTTGCTATCGAGGCGATGAGCGCGCAAAATAGCGTTGTTACATTGGAGTGAATGGTGGCTAAGACAACGATCTGTATCGCTGATCCTGACGGGGATGTCTCCGCGAGTCTTGATGAGATCTTGACCCAGAAGGGGCTTGAGTCAGTTAAGGCGGTCGACGCGGCGGGCGTACTGCGCATGGTCTCGTCAGGTGTGGACGCGCTCATTATCGACGTCACCGCTGAGGCGATGTCAGCGAGCGACCTGTTGCCTCAATTGGCCGAGCAGAAGACGCCCTACTTGGCCATCGCCGCTGAAGCGACCGCTGAGGCCACGATCTTCGCCATGAGGAACGGCTGTTTGGATTGGCTGGCGAAGCCGGTCGAAGAGGCGGAGCTCTGGGCGGCCCTTGCGCGTCTGGAGAAGCGAACGGGGAGATCCTTGCTTGGAGGGAGCGCAGCCGTTGATGAGCCGCCCCCTGCGTCTCGTAACCTGATTCGCGTGATCGCTCGTCGAATTAAAGAAGGCAATATTGATCTCCCCGAGGTGCCTCAGATTCTACGTGAGCTCAACGCCCTGCTCACAAACCTCGAGGTTGAGGCCGAAGAGGTGAGGGTCCTGATCGAGAAAGACCCGTCCTTATCGGCGCGTCTGGTCGCGACGGCGAACACGGCGGCGTACGGTGGGCGTAACTGGGAAGCGCGCATCACCGACCTGCAATCGACCGTGACACGATTAGGCAACGCGGCCATACGCAACCTTGTGCAGACGGAAGCGATCAAGGACATGTTCACCTTCCGCTCTCCCGCCTTTAAGTCAGTCTTTGACAAGATGTGGCGTGCTCAGTTCATGTCGGCTTGCCTAGCTCGGGAGATCGCCGTGGCCCTTGAGATGGAGGAGGCCGAAGAGGTCTACCTGGTGGGTCTTATGCACAACATCGGGGAGCTCTTCTTGTTGCGAGTCTTCGGTGAGCTTTTCCAAAAGCAGAACAACCAGCTGCTGTCGATGGATGAGGTCCTCACCATGGTGCGGCAGTACCACACCGTGTTTGGAGAAGGGTTGGTCCGGAAGTGGGATTTAGGCGAATCTTTCGCCTTTACGACGCGGCATCATCACGACCTGGACATGTACGCGGCCGAGGATCCAGAGAACGCGGACAATCGAAAGCTCCTCTATATCGTTAACCTAGCAAATCAGCTGGCGATCTATGCTGGAGCCTCCTACCACAAGAAGGCGATGCCTGGACCATCTCTACCGGAGAGCTACGAGTTCTTGAAGATGCCCCCAGAGGCGCGGGAGCGCTTACGGGATCGGGCTCACGGCCTGTATCAGGAGCTCATCACCGAAGGGTCTTAGGCTGGCTTATGGTCGGCTCTTTGCCTTGGTTATGGGTGCCCAACGGTCGTATTTTTTCGCCGACTCCGTGCCGGCAAAGATCTGAATCGCCACCAATGGTTGCTCCCCATTCTTGAAGCTCACCTCAGCGTTTGCCGGCATATACACGGTGGCGCCAGGGCCAATCTCCGTCGTTCTTCCATCGATCGTAATCTTGCCGGACCCACTGACGACATAGATATACTCTTCGGTTGGATCGCGATGAACAGGAACGGCACCGCCGGCCGCCAACCAGAGTTGTCCGACGAAGGCGTTCTCACCCTGGGCCAAGATCTTGATCTTGGCTTTTCCGCTTGGCACCTGTCTAGCCGACGCTGTGTCTAGAGTCGTGACCGTCGCCTTCGGCTTCGACCCGGAGTTCACCGACGGTTGCGACAGCGCTATGGCTGGTGACGCCCACAGCGTCATGAGAATGAGGACACGCATAGTCTCTCCATTAAAGAGGTTAAGGCTGAAGGATTTGAGCGGATCTAGTCGGCGGCGTCAACGCGGACTACATAGCTCGCCTCGCGGGAGCCAAAGAGCATTACGCGAAGATAGAACGTGCGAGACGCAGCTTCGGGTTCGATGGTCACGCTGTGGCCATCTTCTCGACTCAGTTGATAATCGAGGACCATCGCGTCCCCATCGAGCAGGCCGATGTCAATGTCACCGCGCGCGTTTGAAAAGGCCACGGTGATGGTTCTTCTTTCCCCCGAAGAGGCCTCGAAGAGATAGAAGTCGTCGTTACCAGGGCAGGCGATGGCCTCATCTAGTTCAAAGCCAGGAGAGTCTGGCAACACCGTCGCGGCGAGCGGGCTATCATTGGGCTCCAGCTGGTCATCTCGGCAGCGTACATTCGGAGACCGCGTCACCATGGTGTAGCCGAGACCTTGCTCACAGCCGGGGCACCCTAAGCGGAAGAAGATGTCCCGTTCATTCCCTTCGTACACGAGAGAACTGTATGGTCTTTCTTCGATCTGACGTGGCCTGAACATCGCTAACTCACCCCCATCCGAGTTCTGTAGGAGGCCCGCAAAGCTCTCGACTCCTCCCTTGATTAAGATCTCGGTGGGTTCATCGGTTTGCCTTCTTCTGAATCGGAACCAATCTGGGTCATCGGGGCAAATCACACCGGAGACATAGGCGCCAGTGGCGCCGAGTCTAGAGGCGTCTTCCCGCTCATCATTCTCCTCAAAGCGATCGTCGATACACTCCGTGATCGGCCTCTCCTGTGTTTGCAGAATGTAGTCGATGGATGATCTGCGAGCTGTCGACAAGATGACGTACCAGCCAGCTTGTCCGATGAAATCGAGACCTCGCGCATCGTTGATCGACTCCTCGAGTTGAGTCTGTTGGTTGGCGTCGAGTACGAGTACGTCGACACCGACTGCGCTGGCTTCGATGACTACGCGCATATTGTCATCGGTCAGTCGAAACACGTCGTCATCGGTTCCACAGAGCGTACCTTCAAAGGCGACATCGAACCCAATGTTAGACCCCTCATTCAGACCGTTATTTGGTTCGAAGAGATCGTCGCCACACCCTCTCTCCACGCAGAAACCAGCATCGGAGCAGCTACCACCATCGCACTCATCGTCGCTGCGACACTCAATACATTCACCTGTCTGAGGGTCGCAATAGAGGCCCGTCTCGCACAGAACCCTACCGCAGATCCCGGGCTCGGGAACGCAGACGCCAGATTCACAAGAAAATCCCGAAGAGCAGTCTTCGTCGCTCTGACAATCTCTCTCTCCTTGGCAGTCGCCGTCGACGCAAATTTCCCCAGGCGGGCATCCCTCAGGGCACGGTTCAACCAATGTACAAGAGCCATCCACACAGCGTTCATCAGCCGGGCAGTCCTCGTCACGAACGCACTCACCTCTCGGTTCACATTGTCCATTTACGCAGACGCTACCAGGCTCGCATGGAGGCCCATCACCGCAGCCACCATCGTCATCGATGATGGTGAAGCGGTGCTCTCCTGTTCTTGGAAATCGAGCGCGCCCTCCGGGGCCTTTTGCCACGATGGACAGGATGACCGTCGTCCCGCTTATGGAGCCCGGAATCTCTCCTTCCCACGTGTTTGGGCGGACCTCCTTCATCCCTACGCGCCTGCTTGGGGCGTCGGGAGCGGGATCTGTTCGCCATTCGATGGTGACCGTGTCGACTGGGCCCCAAGTTCTAACGAGGGCGAGATAGGGACCGAAGGCGTCGGCGGTGTCCGATGGCAGATAGCCTTCGCCGATGGTCGGCGCCGAGACATTACATCCCATCAGTGATGACACAGTGAGCAGGATGCAGGCGATCGTACACTTCAGCGACACACTTCACTCCTCGCGGTCCAGGCGGGCGTCATACTGTCGCCCTTCCACAACGGCAATCGTACGCTTTCACATACAGCGTCCTCAACACAAGACGTCGTTGGCATGCCGTTGCGACAGGGATCGAGACAAAATGACTCGGGTCCGCACCATCCGCTGCGACATTGAGTATCACCCATGCACTCTGCGCCACCTCTCAGGGCTCCTACTGCCCTGCGACATATATTGGACCATTCGCGTCGTCGCGGGCCTGGGCTCAAGGTGCAGACTTCACCGTCGGGACACTGTCGATCAACGCAGGGGTGTCCGCTTCCGCGATCAGGTAGGCATGCGCCCAACCCGAAGAACTCGTCATCATCTCCGCCTGGTTGCTCCCCCTGGTCTCGAAGATAGTGACCGTTTTCGTAGCAGCGGAGACCATCTCCACAGTGTTGAATGTTACCGGGTGCACATGGACTCCAGCAGCGACCGTTGAGACAGGTTTGGCTTTGGCAGGCTCCGCTCTCCGTACATCGTGCTCCGGCAGAGGACCCGACCGGCGTAATCGTGCATCTGAGCGATACGTCATCTTCATTCAGGACGGGAAGGCACACCTGGTCTGGCGGACAGTCAATATCGGCTTGGCAATCCATCGCTGGCCTTCGGCATGAGAGCAGAGCGACCTGGGCTCCGTCCTCAGGACGCCACTCGTTCTGTGTACAGAGACGTCCGCCGCAGTCCTGATCGTTTAGACATGCCTCAAGACAGGTTTGATCAACGAGGCAAGCGCCTGTCTGGCAGTCGGCGTCCTGCAGGCACTCACGGCGAAGAGGGACACCGCTGAGACGACATTGAAGCTCTAGCTGTGCGTCATCTCGTAGTCGTGCAGTGCACACACGCCCTTCAGCGCAATCGGTGTTCCGTAGACAGCTTCGAGCCTGACATTGACCTGTGGTCACTTGGCAGAGTTCACCGGGACATTGATCGTCGTTGCGACATCCGGGAGCACAGACGCCTGCTGTGCAGTACATACCTAGGGGGCAATCATCAGAGGCGTCGCAACCATCGCTCATCGAGTCAGGACAGTCGTCGACGCAGCCACCTGCGTCCTCATTCCTGTCGGGTTCGCAGATCCCTTGGCTCAGAGAGCATGTCCCACTAGGACAATCTTCATCACGAAGACAGCCGGACACCTCCCTCCGTACGCACCAGCCATTTACGCAGCGGCGTCCGTCCCCACAGGTCTCTTCACCGAGACATTGAATCAGCTCACACGTTCCATTTAGGCAGAGCTCTGTCTGTGGACAATCAAAGTCGGAAGAACACCGAGCCCTGGAGGTACACTCTCCACCTCGACAGACTTCGGATGGCGCACAGTCTTGTTCCGTGATGCACCCACGACTCTGGGGCGAGTCGGTGCAGCCGAGCATGAGAAACACGGCGGCGAGAGGCAGCCCAATCCATGCAGAGCGGCTCCCTAGGCTATGGTCTCTCTGTCTCTCGACCATCTTTATACTGAGCGCTTCGCCACGCTTTTCCATTCTGTCGCCACCAACGCCAAACGCCTTTTCGCTTGCCCTTTATGAAGGCGCCTTCGCTCCGCTTAGCGCCATTGGGATGGTATCGTTGCCAGGACCCGACCGTGTGTCCGTTCTCATAGGAGCCGACCTCGCGTTTAGATCCATCCGCATGCCACCAGACCCATTCCCCTGTTCGTGTACCCTTATCATAGGTGCCAGAAGACGCAGTCTGGCCGGAGGGGTGATAGTGAAGCCACTCGCCATCTTCCTGCCCCTCGTCATAGGCGCCGACAAATCGTTTGGTGCCATCCCGATGCCATCCTCGCCAAAGCCCGTCGGGTTCGCCGGCGCTGTAGTGTCCTTCTACCATCGCTTGGCCGCTGTCATAGTAGAGCACCCAGTTGCCGTCTTGCTGACCTGACTCGAAGCCAGCGACCTTCTCTAGCTTGCCATTAGGGTGCCACCAGGACCATTGCCCAACCTTGAGTGTATCCGGGGGACCTTCTCTATTGGGCATACAGATCTCACATCCTACTTTCCGCTCCTCCGCGTCGATGTGCCATTCGCCTTTTCTTTCACTGCAGACGCTGCGTGCGTCGTTTGTCTCAACACCATTCTTATAGGTGACCTCTCGCCAAAACTCGCCCGAATACCACCACTCGCGCCAGACGCCGTTCTTGCGGCCCCCCTCGTATGAGCCTTCGCTTTTTTTCTTACCGTTTGCATGCCACTCCGACCAGGTTCCTGACCTAGAGTTGACAGAGAATGAGCCCTTCGATTCAGGATAAGAGTCCCAGTGGTTGGTCTCCCAGACACCTGTCCGAGAGCCGAGCTCATAGTCACCTTTCCAGGCGACTCGTCCGTTTCGGTAATAGGCGACCCACTGCTTATCCCGCATGTTGACCTTGTAGTGACCGTCCGCTTTCGGTTCTCCAGTGTCGAACCAGATCTTGGTAGGTCCGCTTCTAGCGTTGTCGGCCCAGGTCTCCGTTCGCTCCGGGAGACCAGTGTCGAAGTAGGAGGTCCACACCCCGCTCTTGCTGCCCTCGACATAGCGTCCCTCTTCTAGGATTGAGCCGTCGGGGTACCATGCCTTCCATGGACCAAAGCCTCCGACGACGATGGACGTACCTATGACTTCCCCGTTGGCGCGTACGAACCGGTGCTCTCCCTCAGGTATCCCTTTTTGGTACAGACCCTCACGGAGTACTTCTCCGCTATCGTGGTAGTCGATGTATCGGCCGTTCAGCATGTTGCCTTCATACTCGCCGATCCACTTAATCTTCGCGTTTGGATAATAGCCGGACCAAAGACCCTCTTTTCTCCTGTTTACGATGCATCCTTCGGTTCGCCCCATGTGGTCAACGACCCACTCTCCGGCGAGAGTTCTGCATCGCGCGGGACCCTCTCCCTGCCTTACGTCATCTTTATATTCCACCGTCCGCCACTGAGCGCCGTTGAGGAAATACTCTGTCCAGGTGCCCTGCCTTTGATCATCAAGATACGGTCCCTCTTCCAGGCGAGGTCCCTCCTTGTCGTAGAGCACCCACTGACCATGTCTCTTACTCTCCCGGTAGGTGCCCTCCATCTTCTTTCTTCCCGATGGAAACCACTCAGTCCATTTGCCATCGCGCTGATCGTTCTTGAGCTGCCCTGACCGCGACAGTTGGCAGTTGGGATACCATTCACGGATTGGCCCGATTCGCATGCCGGCCACCCACTCCACCTCGAATGAGAGTTGGCCACCTGGGTGGAATCCTCGCCATGTACCGACCTCTTGACCAGCTTTCGTTTGGCCCTTGAGCCGTGGACGACCGCTTGGATTATACTCAACGTGAAAGCCGCTCGCCTGACCGTCTTTCATTTGGGCGCGAGCCTTTAAGAAACGCGAACCATCTTTGGCCACTGTATAGAATTTCCAGACCCCTTCAGCCCGGCCCTTCACGCGACACCCCTCCATGTTCTCTTCCTGAAGCCAGGCGCCTCGAGCCTTGTAACAGGCCATCATATCGTCAATCTCGGCGAGGACGGGCTTCTTCGCTTGCCCCGGTGTGGGGGCTCCTAGAAAGCAGATGGTGATGACGGTGGATATCCACGCTTGTCTCCTCAGCGCATCACTCACGGTGTCCTCTTTTTCTTCTTGTCGCGTCGACCTCGACCCAAGAGCGCGTCTATGGCGCCTTTAGCGTCTCCTCTGACCGCGCGGCCATCCAGGCTGTTGATGTCGCTCTGCGAGAGGTCCAGCCGTGGCGCGAAGACCTCGTTGTGGAAGTTATCGATGGCGATGGTGGATGGGTCTGCGCTGACTTCGGCCTCGTCGGTCTCTGAAGGTCCTCGCTCCGACTCTTTCACATATCGCCCGCACCCGAATCGCTTTTGCCCCTCAAGGCAGATCGTGATTCTGCCTCCAGTTGCCTCGACCCGAACCTTGAATGGAGTGTCACTTGTCTCGATGAGCCGCGGCGATGACCTCAGGCGATCGACCACCTGCTCTGCGCTCTGGTCTTTCGCGATAAAGGTGACTGGGAGCTTAACTCGTAGATGCCTAAGGACCGTTGGATAGAAGTCCATGACTTCATGAAAATGCTGAGTGGACTCACTGAGCTTCCCCGCTCGTCGCAAGGCGTCGGCGAGCCAGGCTTGAACCCGCATCCGCAGGAGTCGTACATCCTTTGGTAGTCGCTCAAGCAACATTTCGCCGGCGGAGATGGCTTCGTCATCGTCTCCATTTCTCCACGAGGCCTCACCTCGATATGCACCAAAGATTAGATCTACATCCTTGGTGTACTCGCTCTCCAAGGCGCGCGCTTCAGTCATCGCTTTTGAGAGCACACCGTCTCCAAAAATGGAGATCAAGTTTCCTCCGTACCAGGGCATCACATCGGTGTAATAGGGTCGCACGGTCTTAGTGACCAGCTCGGGCATGGCGCCGAGTCGTATGCTCTCTCTACGCGCTCGCCACTGCATCGCCTTAATCTTTTGCTGCTTGATCCGAAGGGAAATACTGCCCAATAGGCTTCTGGCCGAGATCATCTCATTGAGCATCTCATGTTGAGCATCAAAGACGCTCCACGCGAGCACATTATTCGTCATCTCTACGGTCTCGGCCGACGCGCTTACCATCCCGGCTCTGTCAGGTTCTTCGATGATCTGTTCCGCTCGAACAGCGGCCTCTTCAAATGCCCCTAAAGCGTAGAGAAGCTCGACGAAGCGGGCTTTGATAACCATCTCATTTTGAACCTTCATATCGCCGTCCCTCGGCGCCCTTCTGAGGGCCTTGAGTGACGAGAGGCACTTTTGGAATTCTCCAAAGACGAGATACATCGCGGCCAGCTGGGCGTGAGGTGATGTTGGGCAGCTATGGTCTCGAGCCTTCAGCGCGGTCTGGTCATGTTCGATGGTCTTGGAGAATCTAAAGGTACGTCGAGCACCCAAGGCGAGATTTGTCGCGATCACGCACGACTCACCGCGGGTCTCTACGAGCCCGAGCTGTCCCCATTTATAGCTCGCCTCTCGATGCCCTGACTCCTCTTCGACAGCCATGAGTCCATTGTACGCGCGCTCACGGATCTCGGGTCGCTCATGATGAATCAGAGATTTGCCAAGGTCTCGAGCTTCATCAAAACGCCCAAGCTTGAGCAGGGGCCAGATGCGACGAGCGGTCTGCTTCGGTCGATATAGCCTGTCATATCTGTCCAACGCCTCGAGCTGTTTTTCACGATGGTCCATCATGCCCAAGACGGCCTGTTCACGCATCAGAAGTCGGCGATGCCATCGCTTAGGGTGTATCCCCTCCGGCGGAGTGCCATATTCCTCGAGCAGGGCGCCGCCTGCTTGCCTGATATAGAACAACCCTCGAGCCAAATTACCTTCATACTCAGAGTGTACGACTCCCATGACGAACTGGGCGATCATGGTCTTCTTCGTCTTTAGACTCGCTTCTGCCAGTCGTCGCGCGTCTTTATATTTGCCTTGGTCGAGCTTGATGAGCGCTCGACGCTCTTCATCTGTCGCAGCCAGCTGGTCCGCCCACGCGGTGCTGCTCAAGAGGCTCAGTATCAATCCGTAGATAATCAGGCGCACAGCGTACTCGATTTACCGACTAAGAGTAGAGCGAGTCAGGGTCTCCAGAGGTTGCTTTCGTGCATCCTCTACGACCGCCGTGGCGTCTCCTGCTCCAGGGACCATGGCGATTCTGTGCTGGAAGATAGGGACGCTGAGATGCTCTACATCTTCTGCAGACACAAAATCTCTGCCTCGCATCAACGCGAGCGATTGAAGGGCTGGGACCGCCTGGACGAGTGACCGCGTCGAGACGCCCTGAGCGGTTCTCGGGTCTTCTCGAATTTTTCGCGCGATGTCGACCAGGCATTCATGAATCTTCGTTGACACCGCGACCTGCTGTCGCAGCACAGCGCGCGCCTCAACGACATCTCCTCGGAACACTCGGGGGAGGCTCGGACGCTCATGGGGTTTGCCCCATTGCTCAAGGACCTGCAGCTCTGCGTCTCGACTGACGTGATCCATCTTAATCTTGAAGAGGAAGCGGTCGAGCTGTGCGAGTGGGAGCGGATAGGTTCCGATAGAATCCATTGGGTTTTGCGTGGCGATTACGAAAAAGAGGTCATCAAGACTGTAGCTCACGTTGTCGACGGTCACCTGTCCTTCGGCCATACATTCGAGGAGCGCGGCCTGTACTTTGGGTGACGTCCGGTTAATCTCATCGACCAACACGACGTAGGCGAAGATAGGCCCTCGTCTGAAATGAAACTTGTTGGTCTTTGGATCAAAGATCATCACACCGGTGATGTCTGATGGGAGTAGATCCGGCGTAAACTGCAGTCGTCGAAACTCTGCCAACCCGTCACGTGGCTGGTCGCTCAAGATCGACTCTCCCAACCCCTTCGCTAGGGTCGTCTTTCCCGAACCTGGGTAGTCTTCCAATAGGACGTGACCACCTCCGAAGAGGGCGACGAGAACAAGCTCGATGACGTCGTCCCGTCCCATGATGTCGTACCGCACCCGAGCGCGCATCTTCTCCACCACACCCCGAGCGTCGCTCAGGGTCTGGATTCGGGGTCCATGGGTGCGCGAGGTTGGATTATCTCCACCTAAGATATTCTTCATATCCATACTTAGTCCGCTTCGTTCGTTCATCGCGTGAACCACCATCCACAAGGGTTAATCCAGCCTACAGCCCGTAACCATAACGGAACCGTGGCGTTGAGTTCTTCCCGGACGACCTGACACAGGTCAGAAACAGCCAGCAAATCTTCCTCGCTCTCAGCACCGAGACTGAGACGCAAATGGGTCTCAGTCAAGAGGCCAAAACTTGGAGCGAGGACCTGCAGACGTTGGGCATACCGCTCGCGAGTCTCCCCGTATCTTCGAGCATGTCCGAGATCTGAAAATCGATCCAGAATGGCGATAAACGCCTTCAAATGTTCATTGGGTCGAATAGAGGGCGTCAAGATGCGCCAGATCTTAATTAGGTAGGCCAGTGCGAGGATCCCTAGGACGATCAGCAGGGTCCAACGGCCAATAAAAAACCAAGGAATGATGAACGCCCTTGAGTCAGGATCTGCTTTACGTCCGCCGGAGCTATCGTCTCTAGCGACCTCACCCAATAGGCTCTCAAGGCTTTGAGAGACGAGCTGTGGCGGCGGTTCATCGGATTGCTCTGGATAGATATCGAAGGGGATCCAACCTACTCCAGCGAGGTGAATCTCCGGCCACGCGTGAGCACGATCCCCCATGATTAAGACGGCTGAGCCGCCGCCTCTCATCCTCGTATCGACGGCGTATCCGACGGCCACACGAGCGGCGATCCCCTGAGAGCGAAATAGGTGCGCCGCAGCATGAGCGAAGTGAACGCAATATCCACGTAGACTACCAAATAGGAAGGACCCAGCCGGGTCATCCTTACCTGCATGTCGCTCCTTGCGAGTGTAGAAACCCTCGGACTCCAGGAATCGCTTGATAGTCAGCGCGGTCACTAATGGATCACCCGCATACCGCAGGTCTATGCCACGGACGATCTCCTCGGCCAGCGCCGCATATCTTGGATCATCCGGATAATTTAGATAGTGCGCCTTCTTCTCCGCGGGCCAATCGTCAGGTACGGACGCTCGCCCTGTGAGCCGGTGAACCGGTGTTGACGGAACCAGCGAGATCGCGTCGTAGGCTGTTACGAAGCGCCTTGGGTTCGGGTTCGCTCTCGGTCGTACCTCGATGGATGATCCCAAGGAGAAGGGCTGGGGATGGTCGACCATGAGAAACATCGAGGTTGGGACGCGTAGGTGATACGAATCGATCTGAGTGGGGCTGGCCGTGACGACATCCCTGTTCGGGAAGGTCTGAATAACATCAGCATCGAACCGACCCGTTCTATCAGCGGTCAATCGAGTGCCGTTGTAGTGGCTGAGCACCTGCTGGCGGAAATAAAGCAGGCCGTGCTCCGGGTCGTAGTCACCATGTAGGAGGGCGACGGCTACGGGGAGAGGCGGATCTCCACTTGGTCGTTGCCCGGAGCCCCCTGACTGACCCTCGCCCTCGCCCTCGTTGCCTTCGTTATCATCGGATTTACTCTCGCCCTCGCCCTCACCCGCTAAGAAGTCAGCGATAGGGGTCTCGATGCGGAGGTTCTCACCGACGTGATAGACCCCAATACCGATCAGTAAGAGCGCGATCATCGTGATGATGAGCTTTGAACCGCGTTGGGAACGCAGAGCCATCATTATGGCGAGCAAGGCCGCCATGATCCCAACGGCCTGGAGGACGACCTGAGGATCAATGTCGTTTACGAGTGCCCAGTCGGTTAGAAACCGGGGGCGGTGAAAAGATAGATTTCTATGCCTCGAGAAGACGTGAGCGACGGCGCTCACCACGAAGGCGGCTTCGACGATGGTCCAGATGTGGCGTCGATGAGCGGACACTCTCAGAAAGAAGATGGCGGCGGCGGTTCCTAGGCCAAAGGCGATACAATCACTCACGAGGAGGGTTGTGTGAGCGTCGAGCCAACCCCATGTAGCCACTGACGTCCGTGTCCACGTAGAGAGTAGTATGCCTGCCGCGAGCACGAGGGCGCTGATGGAGATCGTCGCAGAGAGCTTAAGTCCGTGGGTATGAGCGGGTCTCGCCGCGAGCCCAGCGAGCAGCGCGCTGAGTCCTGTCACGGTCAGCGTCGTCGCGTTTGTAAGGGGCCAGGTGAGCATGACGGTCCCGTACACGAGCAGAACAACCTTCATGAGAGACACGCCTGGGGTCTCTTTAAGCTCGGGTTGAGTCATGAAGCCGCCCCGAACGCGAGGAGCTCACTGGGACCGAGGGTTCGTCCATCGCCTCTGTGTATCAACTGGACCTGTGCACCCGAGGCTTCGAGTTTGGCGTGATAGGCCATCAGATCGGGGAGATCGATCTCATCGCTCGCCCCCTCGAAGAGCCGGGTAGACCAGTGCTTCTTCTCGAGGTTTAGGTCTCCATCTACGGCGACGACAAGGAGTGGCGGCGCGGGGAGCTCGGAAAAGTTGTCGATAATACTGGCTAACCAGGGACCACTTCGGCCGGGGACGAAGATGACGCAACGACCCAACTGAGCGCTGTCCACCTGTCGGATGAAGCGACTGAAATCCTGGCCCCCGATCGCTCGATGATTGATGGAGTCGACGATTGACTCGATGGCTCCTTCCGTATCGTGGGCGATCTCAGGCGTTCCATCGGCTCCAAAGAGAACCTCTCCGCCCAAGATTCCGGACTCCAGCATTGTCCGGGCCACCGAGGCTGAGTTTTCATCGTCCTGACCCGCGACAAAGAATGCGGCGGTGCTGGGCATGGCGGTGATCGCGCGCTCGGGCATGCGAACGAGCATCTTTCGGGAGCGTGCGTATGCCTTCCAGATAACGAGCCTAAGGGGATCTCCCGGCGCGTACCTACGCATCTCAACGTAGTCACCGACAGGTTGACCTTCAGGATGGCTCGAGCCGTCGCCTTCCGTGAGTCGCAGATCTGGGGCAGCGCCAACCTGGCTAAGAGCGGGGAGGACATACAAGGAGGCAGGGCTCTCCTTGACGACGTCTATGGAGAACAAGCCAAAGATGTCACGTACGGTGATTCTTCGGAGGATCGATTGGTAACGACCGCGCTCCGTAAGGCGGACCGACTCGGACCACCAGCCACCATCCTTGCTCACGATGACCTCTGCGTTCTCGGGTGTTTCCCAATGAATGCGAACCTGGAGGAAAGGCCACCACTTAAGACGAGGGACACGGAAGCCTGTTGGATGCAGCTCACCTGTCTCTAATTGGCAGTGCAGGGGATGCGAGAGTGTTCGCAAACTGCGGTGTAGATAGAGGGCGCCAAGGATTACAAAGAAGAGGCCGACAACCACCACGAGGAAGCTAACGAGGACGGCGCCTTGAACGACGAAATCCTGCTGTCCACGCCACCAGAACTTCATCCCAGCGGCAGCGACCAGCACGAGCAGTAGCCCAGGCCAGGTAATTGGCCATAGCGCGCGCGCGAGCAGAAGTGTTCTCCGCGCGCGCGATAGGGAGTTTTGTTCTTGTCCGCTCATCATTCCTCGACCAGGCGTAGTTCGGTCTCTACGCATTCACGACTCTAGGCTACCTCTCGTTGAACGATATGCCCAATTCATCGGGCGATGACGCCATCGTTTCTCTCACCTGACCTGAGACAGTGAAGCTCCTGGTTGGTTCCTTCGCCCACTGTAGACCCTCCTGTGCAGCCCATATCCCAACCGCCATAACATCCTGACCGTCCCGAATATTTCTCCGGGTACAGTCATCTATGAATGATGGATACGGATATTAGATCTGTCCTCTAACCGGGAACCTCTGGGATACTCGCAGCCCATGCGTCTTCTAACCGTCCTTATGCTGCTGTGTCTTGCCCCCGTCGCCCATGCCCATGGGGGGTCGCCTCGGCCCGTGCGCCTCGAGTTTTTTCCATCACACCCTGGCACGACCTGGATTTTGACAGACAACCAAGGCGTGTTTTCAGACCTAAAGGATGGATATCGGTGGTTGTGTGAAGACGCCATCGCCCCCTCAGCTGGTCTGCGCGGGCTCTTGGTTCTGGGAGAGGCTGGCTCTCGTTGGGTCGTGGCGACGACCTCGGGTCTGTTCCAATCAGATGACATGGGCTGTGGTTTTCATCGGTTAGGTATGGGCATACCTCAGGGCCCTCTCGTCGGGTTGCTGGTCGCAGAGGACGGCACATGGCTCACGGCGAGCGCGACGGTGGGTGATGAGAACTTTGTATATTGGTCTGATGATCAGGGCGCTCAATGGACACGCTCCGAAGCTGTTTTGAGCGGTCGCCCGACGCATCTAACGGCATCAGGCGCTGATCCTGATGTGGTTATTCTTGAAACCACGAGGGGGCTCTTGCGGAGCGCCGACAGTGGACGCAGCTTTCAGAGGATACCGATCCGTGTAGGCGGACAGGAGGTGCCAGGAGAGCTGGTGATTGGGGTCGCGCTGTCACCGAGGACTCCGTCTGAAATGATATTGTCGATCAGCGCTGGTGATCGCACTCGAATATTGAAGAGCACAGATTTTGGGCAGACATGGTTGGACGTGTTCTTAGTTCCGGAGCCTGCGGTCGATGTCATCTATGACGCCGGCGGCATAGAGGCGCTTTCTTTTGGGACGACAGGCCTGGCTTGGCGGAGCGTCGACGCTGGTGAGACCTGGGCCCCCTCTGATCGGGTTCCTCCGACATTAGGCTGTCTAAGATACGGGCCCGGTGGTCTCTTACGTGGGTGCGCTGACCCCTATCGAGGAGGCCCATGGGTGAGTGGATTTAGCGCCGACTTTGGGCGGTCGTGGACACCGGACTTGCCCCGCTTCGAAGATGCCCAAGAGCGTTGGGATTGTGGACCTGTCGCGCGGGCAACCACCTGTTGTCGCGGACTTTGCCCGGGAGACCAGGAGCCCGCATCGTGTGGTCAGCCACGCGTCGAGTCATTGCCGATGGAGTGTCTACAGCCAGACGAACAGTCAGGACCCGTAACTGACATGGGCGCGATGAACACCGATTCAGACCTACCCTTAGACATTGGGTCTCCATCCACCGATGGCTCAGAGCCCCCCGACGCTGGAGTGTCCACGGATGGCGGGAGCCGACTGTCTCCTGCCCATAGCGACCAAGGCTGCGCTTCCTTAGGCACTGATTACACGCAATCATTCATCGTGTTCATCATGCTGGCGCTCTTTATTCGGAGTCGGGCTCACAGCGCTTGACCTTTCTGCCCGCTGCCGTCAGGGTGCGCGCCATGAATCGTCTTGTCCCCATTCTTGTGTTGCTGATCGCGGTGGGAGCCGGCGTGTGGTTTTGGCCAAGAGGGACCGAAGTCACCGATCAGATGCTTCGCCAAACACGCGCCGAACTGCTCATGGAGTTGGAGACTCTGTGGATTAAGAACGGCATGAAGCGTAGCGACGGATACATCTACGCAGTGGATGTGGGCCATCTCCTGATTCACGCCGTTCGCGTGGGAGACAAGGCGCTCTACGAGACGGTAAAGGCCGGGACACTGGACAGCTTGGTCATCGATCGAAAAGACGATCCCTACACCCAGGGGTTCGTCGGTTGGCGAGTTCGCCCAGGGCGCCCCTTAGATGCGTCAGGGACGACGGAGGCGTTGAGAATCGCGCGAGGACTCTGGGGTGGGGCGCGTCGATTTAAATTACCAGCTGACCGCGCCATGGCGCTTAAGATCATCCATGGATACGCCAGACACGCCTATATCGACCAAGGTGTCTGGCTCGTCAGAAACTACTTCAATTTTCAGACGAGGAGCTTCGCGAATGACTCTTTTCTCGTCGACTATGATCCAGATCTCATCGCTGACATCGCTCGGGAGACGGGTGATGATGACCTTGAGGAGCTCGCGAGGCGCTCCTATGGCGCCGTCCAGTCCGCCTCAAGTCCCGTCGGTCTCTTCCACACGCTGATTCAGCCCGACCTGCGCACGATTATGCCAGACGCCCCCGTGACGGTGTTCTCTCCCAATGACGTCATTCAGGTAAACAACGCGTGCACAGTGGCTGAGACCATCGCCCATGGGGATTTTGACACCGCGATGCGGCTACTAGAGTTTGTCACCGACCAAGGCCGCGGTCTTAAGCGGGCGTATTACGGTAGGACAGGTGAGGCCGTTGAGGCGACGCCCGCTGATTCCACGGCATGGAGTTGTCTCGTGCGCTTAGCGGCGACGCTGAAGCGACCTAAGGCGATGAATATGTTTCTAGGGATGGCCTATCCCGGTTGGCGATGGCTGATCGAACATCGCGTGCGTCGACCATTCGCGACGACGGAAGCAGTGCTGGCTATAGACGCGGTTCTTGAGACTAATCGCAAGACGCCATAAGAGCGTCATACTCCTTGCGCCATCGACCCTGCTCTTTTCCAGACATCGGTTTGAGGGTGTCCAAGGCGTGTCGAAGACGCGCGCGGCACATGTCCTTGCCGAGCAATGCCATCGTGTTAAAGAGCGGCGTTGAGCTCGACTTGCCCGCGATCGCCATGAAGAAGGGCGCGAGGAACACCCTCAACTTGAGGTCCATCGTCGTTGCGAGGCCCCGTAGAGCAGCCTGAATGCTGTCAGAGTCCCAGCTTGGGAGCGCGTCCAATGTCCACAGGCTATAGGCGTAGATTTTACGCACATCACCGTCCTCTAGACCTTTGAACTGAAGCTTCTCAGGAGTCAGGGGCATCAAGCCGTCTAGAAAGAACCCGAGCATCGGAGCGAGCTCCGACCATTTATTGACGCGCGGCCTAACGAGGGGGATGAGCCGCTTCAGGTTCTCTCGATTGAGGGCCCACTCAGCGACGCTATCTGCGAAGGCATCATCGTCAAGCTCTTCACGTATCCAAGTCCCGTTCAACCAGTCGAGCTTGGTGGTGTCAAAGATAGGGCCACCCAATGAGATTCGCTTCAGGTCGAAGTGCTCCAGCATCGTGTCGAGACTAAACATCTCGCTCTCATCGGGCATCGACCAGGCCATTCGGCCTAGATAATTAAGGAGCGCCTCCGGTAGATAGCCCATCCGCTGGTAGTACATAATGCTGGTTGGGTTCTTACGCTTGCTCAGCTTTGAGCGGTCCGCGTTCCGCAGCAGCGGCAAGTGACACAGGACTGGAGGCTCCCATCCAAAGTATTGATAGAGGAGCAAATGCTTAGGCGCCGACGAAATCCACTCTTCGCCACGCATCACGTGCGTAATACCCATCAAGTGGTCATCGACGACGTTCGCGAGGTGGTACGTTGGCATCCCGTCTGACTTCAGCAGCACCTGCATGTCTACTTGGTCCCACGCGATCTCAATCTCGCCTCGCAGCTCATCGTTCACAGTGCACACGCCCTCCCGTGGTACGCGCATACGGATCACGAAGGGCGTCCCACTCTCGGCCAGGCTGTCTGACTCTTCTCGACTCATCGACGCGTATGGACTGTCTAATGCACCGGTCGCGCCCGCCGCCTGATGCTCTTTTCGTAGCTGAGCGAGCTGTTCATTGGTGAGAAAGCACCGGAAGGCGTGTCCATTCTCCAAGAGCTCTGCCGCATATTTCGCGTAGATGTCGCCTCGCTCGCTTTGGCGGTACGGACCGGCAGGACCGCCACAATCCGGGCCTTCATCCCACTCAATCCCCAACCATCGCAGGGCATCGATGATCATCTGCTCCGACGCCTTCGTGCTGCGCGCGCGGTCGGTGTCTTCAATCCGAAGGATGAACTGTCCGCCGTTCTTCTTGGCGAGGCAGTAATTAAAGAGGGCGACGTAGGCCGTCCCGACGTGGGGGTCTCCAGTCGGTGATGGTGCGACACGCGTACGAATAGTCATGACTCTCTAGCCTCCAATTTCGCCGACAAAGGCGGGCGATATTGCCCTGAGTTGCGCCCAGGTGCAACGGTACAAAGGCACAGTTCGTTCAAGCTCACCCCTGTTTTTGCCGATAGAGAGGATAGGACAGCCGGCCGGTCACGAATTTCCGGTGCGGTTCATAATGTAGTACTATGTAGGATATGAACAAGCTCATCCAGACAACATTGATCTTGCAGACAGTCGGTCTGGTCGCCTTTTTGCTGTGGCTTGTTTTGAAGCCGACAGGAGCGGATCCGGCTGAGCCGTTTCTCGTCTTGCAGCAGTTCAACGAAAAGTATGGACCCATGCGCACAGTGGACGCCTTGGGTGGAACCATCTTCGAGAAGGCGTCGGCGCTCTGCCGGCGAGAAGCATGTATTCAGGCTAGATACGGCGGAAACCGCGGTAGATGGTTGACGATTACAGCGGCAAAGCAACGGGACCCTTGTCTCAACTACATGCATCCACCGTGCGGACGAACCGCGATTCGGCGCGAGCTCAAGAAGGTCGTCAGCAGAATCGGTTCGTGCTCCGTCGTCGGTCGCCTTAAGCGGACCTCCGATGTTCGCTTGAGAGTCCAGTGTGGTGGCATTCAGGACTTTGTGACCGTCGAGCGCGGTCCACGTGGTCAGTGGGTTTTGGCTGGTGATGAACGATACCCTGGCTTCTTGCCTCGACTGCACTCCGCGACGACAAAACGCACCAAGTAGTTCAAAATTATGCCGCGGGCAAATTTCTTCCAATTCCAGAGTTAGAGACCGTTTTGCAAGGTCTGGCACCACCAGATATAGTCCTCACGGGCCACATATTGGTCTATATTTCGTATGGCTAATCCAAATTTAGTTCGAAAAATTTGTGCTCCGATTCATGACTGATCCGAGACCAAATTAAATCTACCGATTTTTCCTAAACTCAACGATTCTGACGGCTTACTAACGAAAGCCGTCCAAATCGCCCAAAATATGGGTCGAATAACCACCATATTTACATGTCAGAAAATATAGGTGTAGGAAGGAAACTTCTTTACATGTACCTACACCATATCTACTGTGGGTATATGGGGTTGGGTACCACATATAGGGTCACTAGTAGGCCTGACGGAAAATTCCAATGATATTGGATGCTTCGGTTTTTTTTGGAATTGTGCTTGTAAGGCAGTAACTGAGCGGATAAAAAGTGTTCTCGCTGGTCATCGTGCTGTTACCAAATGGTCGCAGCCGGGGGGCCCAGCGAATTCCATTTTTCGTCGGCAAGTTTTGGCGTCCCACGCTCAGTGGGATTGGTGTGTACGGGTGTATTTATGCGTATTAAGCGGCACTTCACGGAGAATTTGAGTTCTCCATACGAGAATCTGGAGTTTGAGGCGCGGAAAAGTGAGATCCGCAATCCAGATGGTACGGTGGTTTTTCTCAACGAACGCGTTGAGGTGCCCTCTGAGTGGAGTCAGGTCGCGACTGACATCATCGCTCAAAAATACTTCCGGAAGGCCGGTATCCCGAGCATCACTCGGCGTGTACCCGAGGACGGGGTACCTGAGTGGTTGTGGCGGAGCGAGCCCGACGAGGCCAAGCTCAATGATCAGCCCGAGGACGAGAGATTTGGCGGTGAGCATGACTCACGTCAGGTCTTCGACCGATTGGCTGGTTGCTGGACATACTGGGGATGGCACTACGGCTATTTCACAGACGTTGACAGCGCGCAGGCATACTACGACGAGATGCGCTATATGCTCGCCCGACAGATGGCGGCGCCCAATAGCCCACAGTGGTTCAACACGGGTCTACATTGGTCCTACGGTATCGCCGGTCCTGCACAGGGCCACCGCTACTGTGACCACGAGACTGGCGAGGTGCATGCGAGTACATCTGCATACGAGCGTCCACAGCCGCATGCTTGTTTCATCCAGTCAGTTCAGGACGACCTCGTCAACGAGGGTGGCATCATGGACCTCTGGGTCCGCGAGGCACGTCTTTTCAAGTATGGCAGCGGAACCGGCACTAACTTCAGCTCCCTCCGAGGAGAGAATGAACCTTTGACGGGTGGTGGCAAGTCGAGCGGGTTGATGAGCTTCTTGCGCATCGGAGACCGCGCAGCTGGCGCCATCAAGAGCGGAGGGACGACTCGTCGCGCCGCGAAGATGGTCACGCTGGACGTTGATCACCCGGACATTGAGTCATACGTTAATTGGAAGGTGAACGAGGAGCAGAAGGTTGCAGCGCTCGTCGCCGGGTCCAAGGCGACGAAGTACCACTTGACCAAGGTTCTTGAGGCGACTCAGGTGACGGTCGATGGCGACGCCTTCAATCCTAAAGAGAATCAGGCTCTCCGCGCTGCTGTAAGCGCTGCGCGTAAGGCCAGCATCGTTCCAGCGTATATACAGAGAATCTTGCAGCTCGCTCGCCAGGGCGTCACTGGGATTGAGTTCGCTGAGTACGACGTGGATTGGCAGTCAGACGCCTACAACACAGTCTCGGGTCAGAACAGCAATAACTCTGTCCGGATCACCGATGATTTCATGAGCGCGGTCTGCGAGGACCAGCCTTGGAATTTGATTCAGCGAACGGACGGCAAGGTCGCCAAGACCATTCAAGCTCGAGATTTGTGGGAGCAGGTCTCGAACGCTGCCTGGGCGTGTGCTGACCCAGGGCTCCAGTTCGACACGACCATTAACGATTGGCACACGTGCCCGAATGATGGGCGTATCAACGCGAGTAATCCTTGCTCTGAGTACATGTTCCTTGATGACACGGCATGTAACCTCGCTTCAGCAAACCTCATGAAGTTCATGGCGGATGATTACACGCGTATTGATGTCGATAGCTTCCGGCACGCATGCCGTCTGTGGACCCTGACCCTTGAGATCTCCGTCGCTATGGCTCAGTTCCCGAGCGACGAAATCGCAGCGCTGAGCTGGAAGTTCAGGACTCTTGGGCTCGGCTACGCGAACCTCGGGACCATCCTGATGGTTATGGGCATCCCTTACGACTCTGTAGAGGCTGTAAACATCGCCGGTGCACTCACCGCTATCATGACGTCGACCAGCTACGAGACGAGCGCCGAGTTGGCGGGCCAAATGGGGCCATTCCCTGGCTATGATGCAAACCAAGACGAGATGCTCCGTGTCATTCGAAATCACCGCCGCGCGGCGTACGATGCGCCCGAGGGAGATTACGAGTCACTGAACACCATTCCGGTTGGATTGAATCCTGAGCACTGTCCTGAGTATCTGCTTAACGCAGCGCGAACGGGCTGGGATCATGCCCTTGAGTCAGGTGAGCGCAACGGCTTCCGTAACGCACAGGCCACGGTCATCGCTCCGACGGGCACTATCGGTCTCGTCATGGACTGCGACACGACAGGCGTTGAGCCGGACTTTGCTCTCGTTAAGTTTAAGAAGCTCGCAGGTGGCGGTTACTTCAAGATCATTAATCAGTCGGTGCCGCTCGCTTTGGCGAAGCTGTCGTACTCTGCGGAGCAGATCGAGGAGATCGTTAATCACTGTAAGGGCACAGGAACCCTCGATGGCTGTCCGCACCTCAATCCAGAGAAGCTCAAGGAGCATGGATTTGACGACGCGACCATCGAGCGGCTCAATGGCTTGGCTCCAAGCGCCTTTGACCTCACGATGGTCTTCAACCGCTTCACATTCGGTGACGCGTATATCATCGAGCGTCTCGGTATCCCGGCTGGCACCCTAGAGCGACCAGATTTCGATCTGCTTGGAGCTCTTGGGCTGACTAAGAAGGAGATCGCCGAGGCGAATGATTACGTCTGCGGTACCATGACGATTGAGGGGGCTCCTCATCTTAAGAGCCAGCATCTGGCCGTCTTCGACTGTGCGAATAAGTGCGGTAAGAGTGGAACTCGCTACATCCGAGCGGCGGCTCACATTGAGATGATGGCGTCTGTACAGCCGTTCATCAGTGGAGCCATCAGTAAGACGATCAATATGCCGAATGAGGCGAGCCTAGAGGACGTCCAGGAAGCCTATATGTTGAGCTGGCGTCGTGGTTTGAAGGCGAACGCCTTGTACCGTGATGGAAGCAAGCTCAGTCAGCCGCTCTCTTCTACGGTCTTTGATTTCGATGACGACGAAGACACCACCGAGGCAGCAACCCAGCTTGATTTGCCTGTTGCGGTTGATCGTCCCGCGGTCGCGGCCGCTCAGATCGCTGAGAAGGTCGTCGTTCGATACCTCGCGCGCCGTCGCAAGCTACCAGGGCGTCGTGCTGGATACACTCAGAAGGCAGCAGTTGGTGGGCACAAGGTCTATCTGCGCACCGGTGAGTACGAGGACGGCAGCTTGGGTGAGGTCTTCATCGACATGCATAAGGAAGGCGCAGCTTTCCGCAGCTTGATGAACTCCTTCGCGATCGCTGTCTCCCTCGGCCTCCAGTACGGAGTACCTCTGGAGGAGTTCGTTGATGCGTTCATCTTCACCCGCTTCGAGCCTAACGGCATGGTCATGGGTAATGATCGGATCAAGATGTCTACATCGGTCATCGACTACATCTTCCGTGATCTTGCGGTGAATTACTTGGGTCGCAATGAGCTGGCGCAGGTGAGTGAAGAGGATCTAAGGGCCGACGCTGTAAATCAGCCCGACCCGGAGCCCGAGTACACAGAAGAGGTCGTGGTTGAGGAGCGACGTGTCGCCAATAGTAACCACGTCTACGAGTTTGGACCGAACCCGAACGTTCCGGACGAGACTGATGATCAGCCACGTGGCGGCTCTTCGGCTCTCATCGAGGCGCCATCCGGCTACGCGCCGGGACATGGTGGCAACGAGAACTTGACGCTCGTAGATAGCCTCAGCGGAGGCTCGGTAAACATTATGACCAGCGTTGGTGGAGTGACGACAGCGCGCGCTGTTCAGGTCGCGAAGCAGCAGGGCTTCGAGGGTGACCCATGCATGTCATGCCAGGCCATGATGCTCGTGCGTAATGGCACTTGCCTTAAGTGTATGAACTGCGGAGCAACCTCTGGTTGCAGCTGAGTCTAATGGACGCACGAAAAACGGGGAGCTAGCTCCCCGTTTTTTTTTGTCTGCCTGGCTCTAAATAGAGCTAGTCCAAGTAGCTCACATGACCATCTAAAGGTGGCCGATCGATCGTTGGGGTACTCTTAGGCACGCCGACCCAAATGAATCCCGCGACAGTCTCTTGTGAAAGGTCGATCTCTAGGAGGTCACATACACTGGGATGTTGCGTGAGGCCGCCTGTAGACCACTTGCTGCCGAAGCCCTCTGCGGTCGCAGCCAACATGACATTTTGGATGGCGCAACATACGGCTGCGTAGTCTTCCTTTTGTCTGAAGTCGTCACCATTAATTTTCTGCGTGACTACGATCAGCGCGCCGGGATTGAGAAGCTTTTCCCGTATCTTGTTGATGACCTGTGGAGAGGTCGCTTTCTTTAGTTCGCACGCGATGGGCAGCAGCCTCTGTCTCGTCTCCGAACCAACGACGACAAAGCGCCATGGCCAAGTAAGTTTGTGGTTTGGTGCCATGTGCGCGGCTGACAGTAATTTGTCTAAGACCTCTGTCGGCACAGGATCGGGAAGATAATTGTGGATGGTACGACGACCGAACACCGTCTCGAAAAACTCCAAGAGAACGCTCCTTTGGGGGGCCTGGGTGAATGGACCCGGCGAGGATGTCGCGTTGTGAGGCGCTTGGCAAGTGAACTCGGTGCTGCGATGAGCAGCCTAAGCACTCATCCGGATTAGGCGGGTCTTCTAGACGAGTTGGGCTTGTTCGTGCCAGCCCAGCTGGCCAATTTTTTACGAGGTAATGACCCGCTCTTACTTCCTCGCCGCCGTCCCCAGAGCTGAGCTGCTTACAGACCAAACGAGGCCCTTCTACACAGCCGCTTGCCTAGACAATCACTGCTCCAGACTCACCAAACCCTCCATTGTCTAACAGTATGAATTCAATAAAACAGTGATAGACAAAAAACAGACAGGCTTTGTCACTAGCCTATTTATGTTCCGGGGGGACTACGGATAGGTAACGGGGCGCCGCCTTTACATGGGTGGTGCGTTGATGTTTGTGTCAGACGCTGCAGGTGTCCCTCAAGTCAGCGCGTGGTGTGACGGTGTAATTCAGCGATGGTGTTTGGGGGTAAATACTGGCTGCTTATTCTCTCCATAACCTTTATGGGTTGTGGTGATGGGGATAGCGGACCTGATTCACCGCCCGAATATGACGATCCAATGTCGTCTCACATCCCCTCTTCAATACAGGGCTCTCAAACCAAGACGGACGCAGCGACGGGCTCACCAAGGATCGTGAGCATTGAATGGTCACCTGTCGGATCATGTAACTCTCGGACCGTCTCGACCATGAGAGTGTCTGTTACCATTGAAGACCCGGATACGCGCGATGAGGATCTTCGCGTCCAGGGCTCTGTGACGGGATGTTCGGTGCGAGGACGGGACTTTGGACCGGTGATCAATGGTCGAACATCGGAGATGCTCTGCCACCATGTCACCAACCATACAGGGCTCGTATTTGTAACCGACCCTTCCGGGAACGCTGACACCTTGGCCTTTAGATTTGGCCCTTGTGACGAGGGCTTCACATCGCGGTAGCCGCGCGAGCGCTAAGGCGCTGATTGAGACGCGAGCCTCTTCTCTACGAACTCGACGATTCGCTGCGCTCTGGCGTCCCAGGTGAGGTCACCAGACATACTTCGCCCATTCATACCCAGGCGCGCTCTCAGGTCGTCTTGTCGAACAAGCTCCGTGAGCGCTTCGGATGCGGCCTGAACATCATCCGGCCTAACCAGCCAGGCGTTCTCTCCATGGGAGAGGAGCTCAGCGGTGTCCGGTGCTTTCGGTGCATAGATCGCGCGACCGGCGGCGAGGTATTGAAACAGCTTCATCGGGAGCACGGTGTTTCCAACCGTCTTGAGTGGTCCTTGACTCGGAGGGACCATCAAAATGTCGGCGGCGAAGAGGAAGTTTGGAAGTTGGTCGTAGGTCGCCCACGGGTATACGACGACGTTGTCTTGCGTAGAGGCCCGCTTCTCGACCTCGCCCTCTCCTTCGGAGCCGACGATAAGGAACGTCACCTCTGGGTGGAGGTCTGCGAGGTCTAGAACTGCGCCAAGGCCCTTTTGTAAATTGACCCGCCCTGTGTACGCGGCGACGACACCGGTGGTGTCTAGCCCGATGGCTTTGCGTGCTTTACTCGTCCCGGGATCCACCGAAAACCGTGTGGGGTCGAATCCATTATGAACGACGGTGAGCGCTTGCCTGTCAGCGCCCAAAGCGGCGTATGTGTTCAAGGCAAACTCTGAATGGAAGACTCCACCTAGAAAGGTTTTCTGACGCATCGCCCAGCGAAAAACGGGTCTGAGTGTCTTCACTTGTTCAGGCCACGGGCGGTAGGTCTCGTAGACCATTGGCAGCCCAGACATGAGCCCTGCGACGAGAGACGGCGCGTTTCGAGTGTAGACAACATCGTAGGCGGTCTTGTCGATGCCAAGGCTAGCCCGAACCGCGTGACCTAGTTTTTCGAAGACTCGGGGTGATGGAAACGTCGACCTTAACCTCTTAACGGAGAATTCACCGGACACTTGGTAGTATTCGCGCAGCGCGTCAGCGTTGGCGTCCTGGCGGAATGTGTCCTTTGGAAGAAGCAGCGTCACGTCTACGCCATTACGGGACAGGGCCGCTAAGGTGTTGAGGGCCTGCTCTGTGTCGGTCTCCGTGCTGGGTAACCGTTGGTCGAAGATATATGCTAGCCGCACTGGGTCTCACCTAAATACGAGTCGCACCGCTTGTTACAGATCCCTCACGACATGTCCAGTGAGCTGAATCGCGACGCTGGGACCAGGGTGTGCGATGCACTCTGGATGATACAGCGTAAATATCCTTGGAGCCTTGGCGTCAGATCCATCGACGTGCTGATGAGATCAGATAATGTGCATGTGATCGGTGTTGGACTATAGTCATGATGAACAAGAGTCGTCGGTGTACATGAACGAGACGCGTTACTGCCCTATTTGTGGTCTGTGGATGGAGGAGTTGGTCTGTCCGACCGATGAGGTGAACACCATCTCCGCTGAGGCTCTGGCGGTGAGTCGAGACACTCTCTCTCCTGGAATCATTCTGGCGGGTCGCTATCGTATCGAGGAGCTCATCGGTCGTGGTGGCATGGGCTATGTCTATCGAGCGAATCAGACCAGCATCGGCCGAATGGTGGCGCTCAAGACCCTAAACGCCGACTTTCAGGCAGACCCGAAGATGCTGAAGCTTTTTCATCGCGAAGCACGGGCCGCCGCGACTTTGGAGCATCCGAATATCGTCAAGATTTATGATTTTGGACTCGATGATGAGACCGGAATCCCGTTCATCGCGATGGAGCTCCTTGAGGGCCGCCCACTCAACGTATTGCTCAGCCAAGACGGCGCACTCACGGAGCGGCGCGCATCTCAGATACTTGGTGGTGTGACCCATGCGCTGGTGGAGGCCCACGAGCGAGGGGTGATTCACCGAGATCTTAAACCGGACAATATCTATGTTCGCAGTATGAGCGATGGCACCGAGCACGTTAAGGTGCTCGATTTCGGTATCGCGAGCATTCAGAATCAAGAAGAGACGCCGACCGAGAAGCTCACCAGAACAGGGGTACCGTTGGGGACCCCACACTATATGAGTCCTGAGCAGGCGATGGGGCGACCCGTCGACTATCGAAGCGATCTGTATTCGCTCAGCTGCATTCTTCATGAGCTGCTCGTTGGGAGCCCACCCTTTACCTCTGAGCAGCCTCTCGCGATCCTGATGTCCCAGGTGCAGGAGCCCCTTCCACCCCTCCCTGGGGTTCTCATTAATGGGCTTCCGCGCTCTGAAGGCTTGACGACGCTCTATGCGGCGCTCGCAAATAAGGACCCGAATCAGAGGCCGGCGAGCACTCTGTCGGTCGCTGAGGCCTTCAGCGCTTTAGCGGACTCTCGCGCGTCTGCAGCGGATCACGGATTACCGACCATTGATTCGGATTGGGCCTTTGGGTCTCGGGTTGTTGAGTATCACTCGAGCGGAGGTTTCGCGACCAGCCCGACCATCGCAGCGAACGACTCAAGCACCGAGCAGGCGAACTCGAATATGTTTCCTGCGGCGGGTGAAATCCGCTCGCCTGAGACGGCTCTAGGCCTGGAGGCGCCTACCGCGAAGGGGACCCGAGCGATATGGATCGTGGCTGCTTTGGCTATGACCACCGCGATCCTATTGTGGAGCCTCGCTCAGCCCGACAGAGAGCCCCCAAAACGGCGGTCGGCAGCGTCTCCCTCTCCCTCCCAGGTCGCGCCGGTGCAGGTCCAGAAGATCCCTCAGCAGCCGAGCGCCCGTCCGCCGAAGTCTGTGGACGCGGGCACAGATAAGCCGAAGCTTGAGGGCGCGCCAACGAGTGTGCATTTCTCATCTTCGCCCAATGGGAGCCAGGTGCTATGGCGTAACCGAGTGTTGGGTACGACACCCTTTGATCATCGATTTAAGGTCGAGGATTATCCGATACATGTCCGCTTTGAGCGACGCGGTTACAAGAGCGCTGCGGCGGTCATCTCTGTGGGAAGAACCGCTGTAGATGAGCGTCTCTTGAAGGAGGTAGTGCGTCCGAACCGACCGCAAAAGCGGTCGCCAACCCGCCCCAAAAATTCGAAACCTACTCGGTCTTCCGATGCAGGCTACACCCCGCCAGCATGGTAAGAAACCCGGCGCTGTTTGGTACCGTTACATCCAGGGACATGGTCCGTGGGAGGACGCACTGATCCGTGACGGTAGATGTGGAAAGGCGCAGGATCCGATCTCCATGAGCCTCCAAGTCTTCTTTCCGGTGATCCGCTGACGACGGGCCTCGATTTTGACGCTCACGTTTTGGCCTGGCTTTAACTTCTCCAAGCACGATCGGATCTCAATCAAACGTGTCGGTGCTTTGGCGTCCAAGGTCTGCGGTCCTAGGGCGATCGTCTCCGTCGTGGCTCTGCAGTCGTGATAATTCACAGAGAACTGTCGGTATTCGGGTTTCTTGGGGTCAGGGATGGGCGCCGAGACCTCCGCTTGGGCGTCGATCACCTCGATGGCGTAGAGCATAGGTCCATTGACGATCCATATGAAGAGCAGGACGAAGAGAAAGATGGATGCGAAGAGGACCCCACCCATCTTAAGGAACATGCGAGGCTTTCCCTCGGTATCAATGTGTTCAGTCATGCGCACGGACTCCAAAGCTGCGTGGGCCGCACCCTAACTAATAGGACTACAAAAAGTCCACTCTGATGCGCCTCATCGGAGGCGTCGATCTGTCTCATTGATTGGTCTGGAGCTTAGGTAAAAGTGACCGAACATAGTTTGACCATCCGCTCTGTGACATGCCATCGTTTGTCGCAGTTACGAGGGGTCGCTGAGCATGCATGAGCTTGACGTAGCAAAACATCTGGTCCTTGTCCGCGAGACCTTGAGTCGGACAGCGTTGTTCGATGGTCTTGAACCATCTCAGATTGAAGAGGTGGCTCATCATGGCGCTCTTGTAGAGTTTTCCGGGGGTGAACACATCGCCCGGCAGGGCGAGGCCTCCGATGCCTTCTTCATTTTTATGGAGGGCACCGCGGTTATCCATATTGAAAACTCAGCTGACGGAAGCGTAGTAGACCTCGGTCAGCTTGGGCCAGCCGAGTCTGTGGGTGAGATGGGGGTCCTTCTTGAGTCCGCGCGCTCAGCGAGCGTGCTCGCCACAAGTTCACACGTCAAGGCGATGAAGTTTTCCGGCGCTCAGTTTGCTCGCATGCTCCACAAGCTGCCTTATTTTGGCCTCGTGATGTGCCGAACGCTCGCCCGGCGCCTCAAGAACGCGAGCCAGCTCGCGGACGTTTTACCGTTCCTAGGATCCATAGACGCCATCGCTGACGACATTCTACGCCTCTTACCGGCTGAATTTCAGATTCGACACCGCGTGGTCCCCTTAGAGATAGAGGGGAGTAGTCTGCGCGTCGGTTTTGTCGATGCGCCGACAGAGACCGTGCTGAATCTGATTCAACGACAGGTGACAGGCCTTGTCGTGCGGCCCATGGGGATCTCTTTGGAGACCTACGACCAATTGATGCGTGCCCATGGAACCGGCGTGATCTCCATCTTGGAGAGCTCCGGAGATGGGGGCACTTTCGAGCTTGATCCTTTGTTAAAGCAGATGATGGCCGAAGGCGCTTCGGACCTACACTTATGCGCCGGGCAGGCGCCGCGTTGGCGGGTTGATGGACACCTCGTGCCACTCAAGAGGCTCGGCGTGATGCAGAAATCATCGGTTCTCAATCTCGTTCAAGAGATCATGCCTCCCAATCGTCGTGAACAGTTTGAGGCGACGAGTGATACGGACTTTGCGTACCCACTCTCTGAGACGGGCCGTTTTCGGGTGAATGTATTTCGCGACATTCATGGTGTCGGAGCGGTCTTTAGACATATCCCAAATCACATCCGATCTCTGTCTCAATTGGCGTTGCCCAAGGTCACGACTCAATTTTGCGGTCTACCTAACGGCCTCATCTTGGTGACAGGCCCAACGGGGAGCGGAAAGTCGACGACCCTGGCGGCTATGGTCGATCACATCAACACATCTCGGGATGAGCACATCATCACCCTCGAAGATCCCATAGAGTTTGTTCATCGTAGCCAACGGTGCTTAATCAACCAGCGTGAGGTCGGTTCCCACACTTTGTCTTTCAGTAGCGCGCTTCGCGCCGCCTTGAGAGAGGATCCCGACGTTGTCTTGGTGGGTGAGATGCGTGATCTTGAGACGGTCTCGCTCGCCCTTGAGACGGCCCAAACTGGTCACTTAGTCCTCGCGACTCTGCACACCTCAACGGCCATGGACTCCATCGACCGAATTATTGGTCTCTTCGCTTCGGAGCAGCAGCAGCAGGCACGCCAGACCCTCGCCTCTGTCTTCAAGGGATGCATATCCCAGACATTACTACCGCTCAAGGGAGGGGGTCGTGTCGGCGCATTTGAAGTCTTAGTTGGTGACTATGCTGTGTCCAACTTGATCCGAGAGATGAAGACGAACCAACTCCGTAGTCATATGGAGACGAACCGGCGCGCTGGTAATCAGTTACTCAACGCAGAGCTCACACAATTGGTCAGAGCGGGCCGAGTAGACGAGGCGAGCGCGAGGCGTCGTGCGGTGGATAAGGCTGACTTCGATGCGAGACTGAAGCGGTCTTAGTTCAGGCTTCATTCTTTCGTGACTCTGTTGAGCTGACCTGGTCTGGCAGTCCGCGATCAGCGAGTATCCTGAGTCGAGCTGCCCGAATCACATCATCGTGAGTCACAACGCCAATGGGCGTGTTGTAGCGGTCTTTGACGATGACTGGTTTGTCATGCCATCGCATGGTGCGGACCACCTCTGGCAGTGGGTCATCGGCCCAAGCGAACAATGGTTCACCCTCCACAAGATCCGCGGCTGTCTCTGCCCTAGACCGATTTAGGCGCTGCGCGAGGATTACTCCATAGGTCGTGTGCACATCGCGTACGAGTGCGACTTGGGCGTCGCGAATCAACATGTGCCGTGCCACGGAAGGAATCGAAGAGTGAGGAGGAATTGAGACGACCTGAATGGTCATCGCTTGCTGCGCTTCGAGTCCCTCCAGAGCTTCTTGAATCGAAGTGTTTATTTGGTCGGCTCCAGCGCCGAAATATAGGAATACGCACAAGAGAACGATCATGAACTCACCGTACATGAGTCCATACAGTCCTCCGATCAAAGCGAGAGACCGACCGATCGTGCCCGTGATTTGGGCCGCTCTGCTAACGTCCAAGCGAAAGCTGAGGACGGATTTGAGCATTCGGCCACCATCTAGAGGCATGGAGGGGATCAGATTGAAGACAGCGATTAAGATGTTGAGGCCCCCGAACAGGACGAGGAAAATCATCACATCTGTCCAGGCGCCTGGTAGCACCCGAGCACCAAGAATGCAGAGCACACCTAGAACAAGGTTGACCGCGGGCCCTGCTGCGGCCACGAGAAAGGTCTCCTTTGGGGTCGCCTCGTCTTGATCGATCTCAGTCATGCCGCCCAAGATCATCAGCGTAATCGCGCGGACAGGCATACCGAACCTCAGCGCCGTGGCTGCGTGGCCGATCTCGTGCAATAGGATGGCCCCGAAGAGCGAGACCGATAATCCAATCCCATAGACCATCGGTGGAACAAGAATCTCTCCCGCTGGGACACCGAGGCCTACAAAGCGCGCGGTTAGCTGTTGCCCAGATATCGCGATGGCCATGATGGGCAGCACAAAGAGCAAGGATGGATGAACCCGAATGGGTATCCCTCTAAACTCAGACACAGTCCAACCTGAACGAAACATAACGTCTCCGGCTACTCACATCTTCATACTTAAGAAACCGCAAACTAGGAAAGAGTTGCACGTCCCACCCGAACGTTGATTGACGTCGGCGTGGGCGTGCCAGTCGTGGTCGGCGGCATTGCTCGTGTCTTTCGACGACGAATGAGCGCGACCACTATCAGGTATATGATGACAGAGAATCCCCGAGAGGTTCACTTTTTTTTATCGGGGCTTGGCTTCCCTCAGGCTCGAAGGAGGGATTCGATCTCCGATACAGCGTCTTCGACAGAGATTCGTCGCTGAGCCATCGTGTCGCGGTCGCGCACAGTGATCGTACCGTTCTCCATCGTCTCTCCATCGATGGTGAGACACCATGGTGTGCCGATCTCATCGTGACGTCGGTAGCGCTTACCGATAGCGTGTTGGGCGTCGTAGCTTGCGTTGATTCCCCTGGAGAGCAACGCCTCGACGACCTCACGTGCTTTTTCGGGCATCCCGTTCTTCTTTACGAGTGGAAATACACCGACCTTGATTGGCGCGAGCTGCGGATGAAAGCGCATGACGACGCGAGTGTCTTTACCCTTTGGGCCTTCGATCTCTTCTTCCGTGTAGGCATCACACAGGTACGTCAACACGCCGCGGGTCGCGCCTGCGGCGGGCTCGATGACGTAAGGGGTGTATCGCTTTCGCTCCACTGGGTCGAAGTATTCGATCTTCGTTCCGCTGTGCTCCGCGTGCTTCTTTAGGTCGTAATCTGTGCGGTTGGCGACGCCCTCAAGCTCATCCCATCCCCATGGGAACTCGTACTCTACGTCGTAGCAACCCTTTGCGTAGTGGGCCAACTCGCTCGCCTCGTGAGCTCGTGCACGGAACTTCTCCGGATGATTAGCGAACTTACGCCACCAATTGGTTCGGAATGTCTTCCAGTATTCGAACCACTCATCTTCGGTGCCTGGCTCACAGAAAAACTCCATCTCCATCTGCTCGAATTCGCATGAACGGAAGATAAAGTGCTCGACGGTAATCTCATTCCGAAAGGACTTACCTGTTTGTGCGATTCCGAATGGAATCTTCATGGACATAGACTGCTGAATGTTCGCGTATTGAACGAACATGGCTTGGGCCGTCTCCGGGCGTAGATAAACCGTGCTGTCAGCTGTGTACGAGTCCAGCTTTGAGCGTAGATCGCCTCCCTTTAGGCCATCAAACTCTCCACCCTCGATGGCGTTTGCGAGCGCACCCATCGGGTCGACGGGGCCATAGAAGCTGCGGAACATCAGGTTAAAGTTCCGCTCGTCGCTCATGAAAGGTGAGCCACAGTTAGGACAGACATAAGGCCGATCACCAGCGGTTGCACCATTGAGCTTGCGGCCATCACGCTGAAGCTCAACGCCAAACTGCTCGTTAATGTATTGCAGAGCGACCTTCGCGCGGCCCTTATCAGCCAGCTCGATCACCACCTCTTGGCCGGGCTCAACGACAGGCGCCTTGTCCGCACGAAACCGCTCTTTACAGACCTTACAGTCGACCAGAGGATCGCTGAAACCAGAGAGGTGACCGGAGGCCTGCCACACCTTTGGATGCATGATGATAGATGCATCCAGTCCGACAACGTCCTCGCGGCTATGGACCATATCCCGCCACCAGGTGTTGATCACGTTTCGCTTTAGCTCGGCGCCGAGTGGGCCGTAGTCATAGGCGCTCTTGAGACCACCGTAGATTTCGGAAGATTGGAAAACGAAGCCTCTCCGCTTACACAGGGAGATCACTTTCTGCATGAGATCGTCGGCCATAGCTGCTGCCCTTTGAGGGAGTTCAGAAGGTCGGCATCCTACCGATGGTCGCAGTCTGCGGCAAGCGGGACTCTATGTTTCTTTGTCTCTGGGAGACTCTTGGCCGGTGACCCAATCGATGGTGCGTTGCACAATTTGGAAATCACTGAGGGTTTGAGAGCCCTTTAGGGGGTTCGCATCGTCGGCGTAGACTGTCCACTCTAACTGAGTTCCGGCCTGAATTTGAGACACGTTGCGGACATGAATACAGACCCAGACGCTGAGGCCATATACCGATTGCGTGGGAAACAGCGGGGTGGGGTGGTACCTAAAATACGAGAGCTGCCCCGGTGATTGAGTGTAGTGGGTCTCTTTGGCCCCCTCCATTCGACGTCGGACCTCCGTGCCTGCGAATGGTCGCGGAACAACCAGCTCAATCCCGACGTGTCGCGCCAGGGTTCTTCCCAGGTTGGTGACGAAGACACGGAACTGAATGAAGGCCTTGGGTCCCCGGGGATCAGACAGGTCATGCTCTACATCGCCGTATGGCCCAAATCGGGTCAGCTCAACCTGTGGATGGAATGTACGCCGCAAGACATCCTGAACGTGCACGTGCCCCATAGGCCGTGATTTGCCTGCGATGCGCAGGTAATAGCGGTGATCCTTAGATTGATGGGGAGCATCCTGGCTTGCTGGTAACTCCAAGACATAGACTGCGTGGCCGTCAAGGATCGCGCTTGACCCATTCTCCTTGGGCTTAACCTCGAAGACGTTACAGCGAGGCAGAGGCGGGGAGACCGCCGCGGACACCAGATCCTCTAACCAGGCCCGGGTACCGCCACCCTTAAGCTGAATGGGGACTCCACCATCGATCTTCCCCTTGTCATCGATGCCGATAAACACGAGCCCTCCGGACCCGTTTACGAACGCTGAGACCTGCTTTGACAGGAAGAACATGAAGTCCGGCTGCACCTCTCCAGGAGCCTTCAGGAGCCAGCCTGTGCCTTTGAACTCTTGGAAGTCATGCTCATGGGGTTCAAGCGCTTCGAGCATCGTTTCGGTCCATGAGTCGGGCCTCTTCGGGCTCGACTCTAAGGGGGGAAGCCCTGTTAATGTGGAGATGAGCGGACGTCTGGCGGTGCGGGTGAGCGCGAGCTCTTCAGGTCGTACACTCAGGGTCGGTTTCGATGTAAGGTCACTAGAGGATTCGAGCACCCCATCGCGCCCGACGGACAGGACATTCGTTTGGTCTCTGTCGTCCGAGTGACTCATGCCACCTCCTCTGTCGTTGATAACAGAGTAGCGCTTTTTTGTCCTGGAGACTGAACAGCTATTCAATCCAACGTGAAATCGGTGATGATGTATCTCAGAGAACATCTGTGAATTGGAGACGCTGAACATGGACGGGATCTTGTCCGAAAAGTTCCAACGGGAGGGGTATCTCGTCTTTGATGACTTTGTCTCCAGTCGCCAGTGTCAGGCATTGATAGACCGGGCGCTAGAGATCACAGAGGCGCACTCCCAAGAAGGTCCTATCAGTATGTTTACTACGGCCGAGGACCGGCGAGCGACGGACGAATACTTCATGAAGTCCGGTCGTGATATTTCGTTGTTCTTCGAGGAGGAGGCCGTTGACAAGGGAGGACTGCTCGGGTCGACTTCCGAAGCGTGCAACAAGATCGGGCACGCTCTCCATGACCTAGATCCTGTGTTTAGTGAATTCTCCAGAGCGTCTTCAGTTCGCGAGGTCTCCCGAAAGATTGGTCTGGTCGACCCGGTACTCATTCAGTCGATGTTCATCTTTAAGAACCCAAAGGTGGGTGGCCGAGTCGACTGGCACCAAGACGCTTGTTTTCTTTATACCGATCCCATCACGGTCAAAGGCTTTTGGTTTGCGTTAGAAGATGCAGACCGTGAGAACGGATGTCTCTGGGTGGCGCCAGGTGGCCATAGGCAGGGGCTCAAGAGGCGTTTCATTCGGGGCGAGGATGCAGACACTCATTTTGTGTCCTTGGACTCTGCGCCAATCGAGGTTGACGATCCAATTCCGCTGGAGGTTCCAGCTGGAACTTTAGTTGTCTTCGACGGCTGCTTGCCACACTTCAGCTCGGCCAATCGTTCACAGAGACGGCGCTGCGCTTACACTCTGCACATGATCGAGCGGTCCGCAGACTATCCCGCTGATAATTGGTTGCGACCTACGTTGGATCGCCCCTGGCGAGGGTTCTAGGGACCGTTGCACTGTCTGTCCTTGGAATAAGGACCGTTGGCTTCGCGTTACTGCCAGGTGGAGAGTCAGAGGGATCTAATGTCGCATCATGAGCAACAACTTCGGGCAGCGGTCGTCGGGTTTTGTGTAGTTCTCCTTGGAGCCTTGATTCCGCTGCGGGCCTCAGCCCAGTCCGAGTTGGCATATCCTCAGACGGACGTAGGGATCTTCTCAGACCTCTCTCCTAAGACGCGAAGCCTCGTTCCCCAATGGCTCAGCGACCAAGATGCCGAGTGCACGACAAGTGAACGTATCGCTCTCCTCATGCTGGGGGGTAATCCAGTGAAGGCCTATCCACTCGTAGATGGCACTCTCCGGCCGGAGGACCTCGCCGAGCTAAAGAAGATGCAGGTTAGACCCTGTGAACCAAGAAAGACCGGGCTACCAGATCGAGACGCTGACGGGATCCCGGATAGTTTGGATGTCAGTTACGGAGCTCGAAAGACCGCCATTAACGCCGCATCCTATGGTGGACCCTACCAGGTCATCGACTATCCTGGTGGAGATATAGAGCGGAATCGAGGCGTCTGTACGGATGTCATCGTACGTGCGCTGCGTAACGCTGGATACGATCTACAGAGGGACCTGATCGAGGATATGGAGCGAGCCCCTCGAGCATATGGCCTCAAGGGTCGACGCCCTAATCGATCCATAGAGCACCGCCGTGTACGTCGTCAGATCGTCTACTTCCGTCGCAAATTCAGAGCGCTCCCAGTGACCTTTCAAAAGCAAGCCAGTGGCCGGGCCGCGTGGTTACCTGGTGACATCGTATTTATGGATACTTTGCCCAAACGGGGTCCCGACCACGTGGGTGTTGTCTCTGACAGGGTCGACGACGCTGGACGACCCATGATCATCAACAATTGGGACAATGGTTATCGCACATCGGACATGAGCCTCCTCGGTAGTGTGCCGATCACTCATCGATTCAGAATCACCGAGCGCCGACCGAGATGACCAATTACTGGTGAGTTTTTTGTGGCTGGTGTCGTCCGGTCTCTTTGTGACGTCAATGAGTGAAGGAGATCCCGTTATGTCTCAGAAAGTGCGAGTCAATCGACTCCTCCAGTTACTCGACCTCAATCCGGACATCAGTTTGGACGAACTCGCCGCCCGATTGGGCGCTCATGCGCAGGTCATTCGTCGAGACCTTCTAGGGATACGCCGCGGAAAAGATTGATCTTCTCAAATGGAAGATGCTTACTCCGCCACACGTGGTGATCATTGGGTTTCTTGGGTATGCGTCTTCTCTTCACGGTCATTCTGCTCGTATCTCCTCTCGCTTCGGCGGAGGCAGCCAAGATTGAGTTCAGTGACTGTGGATCGGCGTCGCGCCAGCGCATTCAGGCCGCCGTTGATTGGCTCGTCTCACGACTCCCTGACCTCGACGCCCACTTAGGCAAGAGTGGACTCTCGGATTGGTCGGGTAAGAGTCGTGACCGATTCGCGGCTCGGCTGATTAAGAAGAAACTACGTTTCAGCTGTCACAAAGACTGTTCGGGGTCGCGCTTCAAGGTGGAGAAAGTCGGCTCCAGCGAGTTGATAATTGGCCATGGGAGTCGAATCCCTATCTGCACCAGCGCCCCTTATGAGACCCCTCAAATCGCGGCGATTATCGCGCACGGCCTTGGCCATCTTGTCTGGATCAACGCTCATCGACGTACATGTCTCGAACGATGCAGTAAGCCTCGCCTGTCTACTTCTCTGTTGAAGGTCACCCACCATCTCACGTTGGGTACATCCTACGACCCCGCGGTGTGCATGGCCTCATGTGGACCCGTGCCTGGTGCGGCTCCGGCTGTGGAGACCCCAGCGACGTCGCCGACCCCTAAAGTGACAGAAGACTCGCCCGTCGACCTATAGCTATAGGGCTTCGCTTAGCTGAGCCCCACAGATGTAATCAAATGTACATATTTGTACTACCTCTTGCTTCAGGGTAAGCTAGGGACGATCTGCGGAAATTTGCCAGTAAGGCGGAGCCTATGCGTGAGCTAGATTCGAATAAGGATGACCAATACTTCGAGGCGGTCGATGAGCTTCTCGCTAGAGCTTCGCTGAGCCCTCGCTTGGCGATGGAGAACTTTGCTCGTTTCTCATCCATCCCATCCCTGTCACGATTTCTTGCTCGGTATGAGGTCTTTCAGAAAGTGATCGAAGTCCCAGGGGTCGTAATCGACGCCGGAGTCTTTCATGGATTCAGTTTGTTCACTTGGGCGAAGCTCTCGGCCATCTTGGAGCCGACGAATCACACCCGTCGTGTGGTTGGCTTTGATACATTCTCTGGCTTCCCATCCGTGGCTGACGAAGATCAATCGTCGGTGTCAGAGGCGATGCATGCGGGCGGGTATCAGGGCTCGGCCGAGGCCGAGATTCAGGCAGCCGTAGACGCCTTTGACATCAATCGACCTCTCAATCACATCCCCAAGGTCGACCTGGTCGGTGGCGATGTTTGTCAGACGGCTCCACAATATTTGGTCGATAACCCACATCTAGTCGTGTCCCTACTGCACTTGGATTTGGATCTCTTCGAGCCGACAAAAGTGATGTTGGAGACCTTTGTTCCGAGAATGCCGAAGGGCGCTGTCATCATCTTCGATGAGCTCAACAGCGCGTTCTTTCCAGGGGAAACTCAGGCGGTCCTTGATTACCTGGGGCTCAACACCCGCCCAATCAGGAAGCTGCCCTTCCATCCCTGGATCTCATACTTGACGCTCTAGCCCATCTCAGCATTGAGTCGGAGCGCCTGGCGGGCGAAGAAAGCGACGTAGCTTGGCGACTCGCGAATGATCGACTCGGGCAATGTCTCCGGAAATCGTAGTCCAACGTTATTGCCGTATGCGATCTGAGTTTGAGCAAGGAAACGATGGATGCCTTGGTAGTCGGCGGAGAAGCGGCCATTGACCATCAGGGTGCCCCGACCCCAATCATAGTTAAGTAGATAGGCCAGGGTGCTGCTGCTCATACAGATGTCAGCGTCGTCGGCGTCCATAGAGCACGGCGCCAGATGATTGACCAGGTCGAACAAGAACCCCGTCCCATGGTCCCAAAGATAGATCTTGGTCGGGCGTAGTCCACCTGCGTGTGTCAGTCTCTCTATGGCCGCCCAGTCATTTCGCTCTCGAACGCGCTGTTGGTAGCCGGAGAAAGCGTCTCGCAAATCCACCTCGCTGACGATGGCGCTCTCTTCAAGTGATCGATCGGCGGCTTGTCGGTAGATCTGAGTCCAACGCTGAAGAGCCTCTTTGTTCTCGTGTGAGTCGCCAACGCGCCAGAGATCTCCTGGTGACAGTACGAGCGCTTGAGCGTCCTCGTCCTCGATCACTGGGACGACACGGTGGACCGTATTCGCTTCCTCATTTAGGTATGCGTTCTCTTTATGGCAGAAGTGAACGAAGCTCGCGAAGGGCAGCACTGTTCTCGGTTTGAGGGTTCGGATCTGTTGTCTGACTTGGTTCAGTTTCGTGCGTGCTTGAAGGCGGTGCAGATGAAGATCATCCGGATTACCGACCCAATTCGAATAAGAGAATTGGGTCAGCAGCACGTCAGGATTCTCGACCATAGTACGAATCTCATCCACCTGGTTTGATGGAAGATTGTCAGGGTCATCGATGAGAATATCCTGACCAGTGATGCAGTCATTGAGATTCAATACGGTCTGCCCGTAGGCGAAGAAAGCGAGCCAAGAGTCTGAACCGATGGGCGCGCAGCAAACGCTGACGTCCGGGCTGAGATCCACGCGCTCCATCGTGGGAAGAATTTGTACTCTAAAGCCCTTGGCTCTCAAGAAACTTTCGACCTTTTGGTCCTTGGTTTCTTGGTAGAGCACCGTGATATGACCGCGCTGCTCCGCAGGGAGCTTCAGAAGATCTCTGGGAGAGAAGTGGTCCGGATGCTCGTGCGAGATCCAAATATGAGTTGGAGAACAGTCTTCAATCGTGGTGCTGGGTTCGGCCAATAGACGCCACCCGTCGTCGAAGGCTGTCCCGCTGAGCCAAGGGTCACACAAGAGACGGACCTCACCGGCGATGAGCAATACGCACGCGTGTGTGATGAACTGCAGCTCGATTTGCTGATTAGACACTCTTGGACCATGCCTCCTGCTGTCGCCAGTGACTCTGCCGCGCCAAGGTGTGCGTCGTCAACCGTGGAGATGGTCTGGAATCATAGCCAGTCCCGTAGGATTTAGCAGACGCCGCCACCGAGCTTGATGCGCGCTGAGCTTGACGGGGACGGACGGAGGTCTCTACATACGTCTAAGTGACTCCAGCGAGGAATGAATGTCCCAAGCTCTGACCATACAGATTGATGGTTCTTTCGAGGGCTACGCGCTTGAGCTCGTGAGCGGCTTCTTGGGCGAATCCATGAACGCAGCGACCGACGCTTTGATTCGCCGTGGGGACGGTCCAGGAGAACTCCCGTTGATCGCTGGCTATACTCGGCGGTCGATTCCGCCGGAGCCGAGCCCTGAGCTCTATGAAAAAGTGCGGCGGAAGAACTCCACGTTCCCCTTCGATCTATTCGCGGCGATGAGATTTTGGCTCGCCGACGAGGGCAATGATGATCTCTCCCTGTCGCTGGATGAGCATGATCGACTTATACGAGCGGATTCGGCTCAAGCCGAGTGTGCTGATCCAGAGGTTCCGATCATAAACACCTACCTGCAGCTGTTTCGGACATGGGTTGAGGCCCAGTACGATCGAAAATTTCCGAGGCGTCAGGCCAGAATCGTTCTCACTCATGACGTGGACGACCCGGTAAACCCGAGCAGCATTGGGCATGCGCTGTGGCTCACTGGAGCGGCGATGTTCGCAGGCAAGCCACGCGCTAGTCTAGGGCAGTTGAGACATCTTCCGAAGCGAGTCTGGTCGAGAGTTCAAAGGAAGAACCCCCAGCATTGGAACTTCACTGAGATCGTTGATCTGGAGGCGAGATATGGTGCCCGCAGCGCCTTCTACTTTGCGTCGACGCCGTGGTGGGCTCGGGGTGCTTCAGATTATGACGTCTCCTATGATGTGCGCTCTCCGCAGTTTCGTCGCGAGATGAAAGCGTTGACCCGTTCAGGCGCTGAGGTGGGATTGCACCTCAGCTATAATGCTCGGGATGACCTTGAGTTGTTGAAGCGTGAACGTGCGCGACTTGAAGGAGCCTGCGGCTCTAAAGTGCTCGGCGGCCGACATCATTATTGGCATATGAAACGGCCGTTTTGGGACACTCTCGAACAGCATCAACGCGCCGGATTACGGTACGACACCTCTGTTGGGTTCAATGAGGCGCCTGGGTATCGACTCGGTGTCGCCTTGCCCTTCAGGCCGTGGAATCCAGAGACTGAAGCGCCGGTCAATGTTCTCCAGATCCCGACCATGCTTATGGACGGAGCTATCCTATACGATGAGACCTGTAGCGTTGAGGATGCAGTGTCGAAGGCAACGACTCTCATACAGAAGCTCGTCGCGAGTGAGGGGACGGCAGCCATCGATTGGCATGTGCGTACGTCTTGGCCGGGCTGTGAGCGATTTGAGCGATGGGCGTCCGTCTATGAAGAGGTGCTGCGGATTGTGGCGGAAGATTCGGATGTGACGTTTTGCACGCCGGGAGATCTCTTAGGGTCTGCGCCGCTTGCAGGTGAATGAGTGAATCCCTAGGATGCGAGAGCTTTCAGGTAGTGAACTCTGGAGTGGAGAATGATCAATAATGATGCTTGGCCGTCCCTTTGGCGGCGGCACTTAGACAAGTATCTGTCAAAGCCCGCTCGAACCGGGTTTTGGATGGATACCTGGTTTGGGTCTAGAGCGTCTTCCTTTCTTGAACTCGGATGCGGAAGTGGGCGTGACTCTGTCTATCTAGCCGAGCGAGGACATACCGTTGTCGGCACAGATCTCGACGCTGAGACACTCGCAGAATTACAGCGTCGTTTTGAGGATAAGGGCGCTCCCTTCCAGCCCGCCGATGCGGCCAACCTCGATTTTCCCGACAACAGCTTCGATGTCGTCTTCCATAATGGACTTTGGGTTCTTTTTGATGACGACCAGTTCATTCATAGAATGCTCGAAGAGCAGGTGCGGGTCGCGAGGAAATATGCAGTCATTATCGTCCACAATGCTGAGAACCCAACCCTCGTAAAGTCTTTCGGAAAGCGGGCGGAGGAGGATGAACTCTACGACATCCGATTCTTCGACCACGAATCGGTGCGGGCTGTGGTTGAAGCGTCCGGGGTCCGTTACAAGGAGATAGAGTTCCTCAAGTTCGGTGGCCGAATGGATCTCCTCTACCAAAAGAAGCGCGTGAAGAAGTTTGTGCCGAATGTGTTTTGGCCTGTTCGACACCTCGCGGTGCCCAGACTTTATCAGATGGAGTCTTGGGACAAGATCGAGCGCGTCGCTTGCGTGCTAACGCTGTGACCGATCGTGTGATCATCCCGTCCGCGCACGTGAACGCGGTTGGCCTGGTGTTGTCCCTCAGGGAGGTCGGGTTTGATGGGCCGATTACATGCCTACAACATAAGGTTGGACAAGAGACTATCGCGGGCAGGTTTCCTCATCTCTGTGAGGTCCGAGCAGCCGCTATTCAGGTACCAGATGAGCTACCTGAGCGTTTGATGGCTTGGTACCCCGACGAAGAAATGAACCTGCTGTTTACGGACGAACGTTTTCTAGGCAGCTTCTATGGCGACCAGCGCTTTAGCAGTGTTCCGGGGGCGGGCGAGCGGCTAGAGACGGTGACCAATAAGCGGCGTTTCTATGAGTTTGTCAGTGAGAATCGACTTGGATTAGTGCCCATCACTGTCGGGAATGAAGCTTCACCTTGGTCCCAGTTTGGTGACCGTTTCCGCAGCAGAGTCTGGTGCACCTGGCGGGGTATGGAACGCTTGCCAAGAGGAGGCCTTATTCAGGACTCTCGTGGCTTGTCAGCTTGGAGAGAGACCGTTGATGAGCGGCGTCTCGGTGCTCAAGAGTGGGGGTATCAAGAACAGCTGAGCCCAGCTCCGGAGCACAACGTATCCGTGAGTGGATGGCACGACTCCAGCGTTCATCAGTTTATCGTTACGCGTCGTCGTGGTGTCGCCAATGGTGTCGGCTGGTGGATCGAGCGAATCTCGGACCCAGATAACTTATCTAGAGTAGCTCGAGACATTTTAGGAGCCCTTGATTATGACGGTCCCTTCGAGCTGGAGTTTGTTTGGGATGATCGTGGTTTGTGCTTCAAGGTCATTGAGTTAAACCCTCGTTTTTGGATGCAGCACCGGTTGATCCAATCTTTGACTGACCATGCCCTGGTCAGGCGCTGCTTAGGAATGTCTGCTCAAGACGATGTGGATGAACGGGGACCAAGGACTTGGCTTCAGACAGACCTGGCGTTGTCTCACCCTCTGCAGACCGCGCGAAACGGATATCGCTCGGTCTTAGCCTATCCAACGACAGGCTCCTTAGCCGCCTTGATTCGTAGAAAGCTCCTAAGGTGATCTAGAGCGTGGGCACTCCACGACCGACAAGCTGCGCGAGGAGTGACTTGAAGCGTTCTTTGGTCATGGGAATCCGCTCACAGACTCGGCCATAGAGCATCAGGGTAGCGACCCGCTTTCCTGGCCGCTCTTTCTCAGCTTCGTAGAGAGTATAGAGTATGACCCTCTGCTCGCGAGTGAGCCCATCACGCACATCAGGGAGTCGATCCCACGCCGGATTTGGCCGACGTTCTTGGGTGTCATCAGCCCGCTCGGCGGATTCATTCGGGGTCGGCGGCTCCTCCGAGCTGCCAAATAGGTCGAGCTGCTTTGTCATGACCGCATTCTCATAGTGGTGGTCGTGTCTAAGCAAGAGTATCTTAATCGGACGCACAACTTGTTGATTGTTGTAGATGGAACTCATCGCCATCGCCATTTTGCTGGTGCTGACCGCCAAGCTATCCAGCCTTAGGGCGGCGCTCTTTGTCGCCCTCTTTGTCGGAGTGATTTGGTATGTGAAGCCCGGTGAGAGAACTGAGCGCGCGCCCCTCGTCGTTGAGCAAGCGCCCGAAGTTCGCCAAATGGCGACATCGAATGCCTGTCGCTCATGCCACCCGCGTGCCTATACGACATGGAGTCGCTCCTATCATCGAACGATGACTCAGCGGCCCAGTGGACAGACTGTTCTGGGGGACTTTAGCCAAACCGTATCCGATGGAGTTAGACGATGGACCATGGAGCGCCATGGAGACGACTTTTTCGTTGAGATGAGCGCGGGTGACGTCGAGGGGAAGCGGGCTAAAATTGAGCTGATCACAGGATCACACCACCTTCAGAATTATTGGATGGATTTGGGTCAGGGTTGGCTTGTTCAATTCCCATGGGCTTGGTGGATCAGCCAGCGGAGATGGATCCCGGTCGATGCGTCTTTCTTACAGCCACCGAATACGCCGAAGTCACCGCAGGTGTGGAATGACAGCTGCATCTATTGTCACACGACGAAGGGCACTCGAGGGGCATCTCGTGAGGCTCAGAGTACGCGGTCCACCGTCGGAGAACTCGGGATTGCATGCGAGTCCTGTCATGGCCCGGGGGTCCTCCACGCTCAAAAGTCGCGGTCTCCCTTTGATAGGTACCTGTCT
>CALELH010000463.1 GCA_937902595.1 uncultured Myxococcales bacterium | reverse complement strand
GCAGGGTCATCCGACTCAACAGGGCTGTGACACAGGGTCACCATCTCGGTCTGCTTAGCCAGGTCGATCACCGCGGCATGATATCCTCGCGCGGCCCCGATCTCGTCCGCCAAAGCGTTGCAACGAGCCTCATCACGGTTACGATCCGAATACGCCAGTCCTTGGTGGCAATTCTTGACCTCCAGAGCCAAATTGATGAGGTCTTCGTTCATGTCCTGCTGGCCAGGATAGACGGGGTACTTGGTCCCACAGTCCTGGGCACCGAGCCGCCTACACTCTGAATACTTGGCTGTACGCACAGCAGACCGAAGGGCCACATCCCACTCATGGGTCGCTAAGCGGGTCGACTCAAAGAAACGCAGGTCACTGCCAGTGGTGTAGTACCAGACGACCGGTCGAACCTCGCGCTTGCCGTAGGGTAACGTACACTTATTGGTGAATTCATTGCATCGCGAGCCCTCACCCACCTGAGCACACTCGTCCTCTGTACCATCTCCGTTTTCATCACGATGGGGGTCAGCCCCAAACGGGGTCGTCTCCGGCGTGTAGCACTCGACCGCTCCGATCATGTTCTCCGGATCATCATAGTAGTGGCTTCGCTGCCAGATGTTGTACCGGGTAATGAAGCGGCGCCACTTGTCATCTGTCAGACCGTAATTCCGGGTGTATCCTCGCCGCTCAAGGTCGAAGGCCCCATACGCGGAGAACTTAATTCCGTCCCAGTCCGCTGGCTCGTAGTCAAAGTCCTCAACCTTTCGGAAAGACGTACGCAGCGTCAACTCGATGGGGTTACAGTTCCCGACCGGGGCTGTGCCACCTGAGAAGTCACCAGGAAGAAAACAGGCTGGGAATGACGAGATCCCCCACCCCAAACTGCTCAGGTCGATGACACCTGGCCGCGCGAAGGCCTTAGTCGTGACGTCAAAGTAGCCGTTCTCAAGATCAAAAAGCGGCGCCTCTGGAGACTTGGGGTCAGTGACATCGAAGGCCATCGATTCGTATCGGATGCCACCGTAGACGCCCAGTAGCGAGAGTGTATCGAAGTCGTAGCTGTCCACATTTAGATTGCGAGAGAAGTCCACGCGGAAATGTTCACGCTCGTACCAAGGTCGATCTGAGTAGTTCTCGCTGATCACATTAGACTGCTCACCCGTCGAAGGGTTGTAGCTACGAATAATGTCGAAGTGACCTAGAATCCGAAACGCGCAGACGATGATTCCGTCCTGGGTCGCCTGACCCAGCCCTTTGCCGTCGCTGCCCTCCAAACGCTCATATGCGGCCCGACCGATGAGCATATCTTCGGTGATCTGCCACTTGATCCGCGCCATTGGCTGAGCATAGGTCGACGTAAACAAGCCGCTCTGAGAGGCCCCATATCCGACGTCAATGAGCGTCGCCTGAGTCCAGAATTCGGGATCATCACCTGTACTTACCAGATCCTCACCCACGAAATGGGCTTTCTCAAAAGCAAATGGTTGGACCCGGTTTATGTCCTCGACCGGCTCGGCGCATCCAGCTGCGAAGCCGATGGCGATCAGGATATATAGTAGGGATAGAGCCGCGCTATTGGCGTTTTTCATCTTAGTCTTTCGGCCTTTCGGAAAGCCACTCGAGCCACTCTATGAGAGTGAGTCACTCGAGTATTCATGATTGCGTTCCACTCTAGTACGCGCTCCCCGGTGAGGATTGTAAGAAATCACTACACGCATGCGTCGCACGCCACCAGATCCGAGCTACTCACTCCCAGGAGCCTAGATCTAGGGTGGCGCATACTAAGGAAACAGAGCGCCGCTGTAAATCGACTCGTTGGTAGGGAAGTCGCCGTGGGGTCAATATTCTGGTATCTAAGGACCTCAACGGGGAGATTTAGGGCTATAATGAGCGGCAGCGCGGATCATTCAGAATCGGCTTTTGCAGCGCTTCGTCGAGAGCATCTCGCTTTCGGATGGAGCATGCTCCTCATCTTCGTTTTGATCGGGGTCTTCCTTGAGGGCCTCCACGCCTTCAAGGTGAGTTGGTATCTCGACGTAGGTAATGACGCTCGCCGACTCATGTTCCGCCTGGCCCATGCCCACGGCACGTTGCTTTCGATCCTCAACATCGCCTTCGCGCTCTCCTTGGAGCATCTACCAGGCTTGAGCGAGTCGAGGGGACTTAACGCCTCCAAGAGCATGAAGATCTCAAGCGTCTTACTCCCGGGCGGGTTCTTCCTTGGCGGCTTCTTTATCTACGACGGAGACCCAGGCTTAGGGGTATTTGTAGTCCCTCTGGGAGCCATCGCACTAATCTACTGCGTCGCGATCATGGCCATGAGCTCCCGACGTACGGACCCTTAACGAACCCAATCGTCTTCATCGTCGGGCTTGATCACGATCAGCTCACCCGCCTTCATCATCTGTCGCGCCAGATCCGTCAATCTCCGCCGCGCGTCCATCACGTCACCACGACGGACTCACCCCATGTACTCAATGTCCTCCCGCATTTGAGCGGCTGCGCGGGAAGACATCTGGTCGTAGAGCGCATCCGCGACCTCTTCGTCTAGGGCCTTCATGGCATAACGCAGCGTCTTCTTGTCAGCTCTAGAGAGTAATGCCTGCAGCCCTTTGCTGTCGGCATAGACCAGATCATCGAAGCTGAACATGGCTAATTTGATCGCTTCGGCGAGCGCCGGCGAGACGGCGCCAAGGCCTCCTAAGATAGGAAGGGATTGACGCCCTGAGAGCTGCTGTAAAGTCTCGGCCACGTGAACGACCCTCGGAGACTGGGCCGCAGTCTTTATCTTGCTCTGTAGTGCTGGATCTTGAAGCGCAGCTTGAGCCTCCTCAACACGGCGAGCTGCGGCCGTTAGGGCCTGAAACTGCTCGAACAGACTCGGGTCTTCAACCTGTAGGCGCTTGAGTTCTGCGGCGATGCCATCATCCTCGAGCTCCGCCAGGCGGCTCATGAGCGCTCGTAAACCTGCTCGGTTGATCTCCATAAGTTCATCTGATTACGCATGAGACTCAATTGCAACACTCCCTCAACCCTAAGCGTGTTTAGGACTTCCGGTAGTTGCCAGAGAGAAAGAACTCATATGTGGACAAGACCGTCAGTGAACCAGCCAAGGCGAAAAAGAACTGGTTACCCATGCTCCACTCCGCTCCGGTCCACACAACACTGATGATAATCGCGCCAAGACGGCGCCAGAGCGGCGCCCAGAAATCACCTTCCTCAGGCTCCTGCGACTCGGACATCCTCAGGCGCCTGGCTCGGGGGCGCTGAAACGCGCCATGTCATCTTCGAGGGTCGTCATAATCCCCTCGATGGTTGAGCCTCTCAGAGTCATCTTGCTGTCGCCGAAAGCTCTGCGGTCGTATGCCCCCCAGGCTGTCGCCTTCTCAATGGCGGTGGTCATCAGCGCTTCAGGAGCAACTAACTGGTCGAGATATCCAGCACCAACCGCGTCTGGGG
>CALELH010000462.1 GCA_937902595.1 uncultured Myxococcales bacterium | reverse complement strand
ACCGCCAGCGCCACCAGCGCCACCAGCGCCACCAGCGCCACCAGCGCCTCCGGAACCACCAGCACCGCCAGCAGCTCCAGCGCCACCAGTACCACCAGCAGCTCCAGCGCCGCCGTTACCACCGGCACCACCATTACCGCCATTACCACCACCACCGATGTTGCCCTCATCGCAGCTGTTTACAGGAATGCAGACTGAGCTTTGACACCGGTATCCGGTCTGACACATGCCGTCGACACAGGGCTCGACGCAGATTTTCTCCGCACCGATAACAGCGCAGATGGTGCTTGCGCACTCATTGCCTTCTTCGCAGGTCTCGCAGGGGGCTTTACCGCCGCTGCTGCTGCCGCTGTCACAAGCGGCGAGAAAAAGGGTCAACACTAGCAATAGTGCGAACTTAAAGAAATTCAGATTCATAGGTCGTATCTCCCTCAAGAAAACGGCTTTTCACTTAATTTGGGGCCGATTGCGGGAGGAGACCACACCCTGGGAGATTTAATCAAGGGACACTTATTGCAAAATTAGGCGGATCGAGCGGCTTTGCGCGGAGCGATGAGGCTGTCCATCAACGCCGAGTTGAGCGGTAACGTGCCGAGTTTATCGACGCATCCGCGAGTCGTAACGATTTGAAATGGTGTCTAGACAGATATGAAAAGGGGACCAACAGGCGGAGTCGACGCGGCGGGAAGGAAGCGGGATCGCCGTGCGTACACTGAGCGGTTGCCATCGTCGGCTCCGCCTGCTGATTTCTCGCCGATACGCTGAGTGAGCGACGAGGACCAGCGTCGGCGAGCACCGCGGGTCAGACGTATACGCTTCACTCAGGTCGACAGCGGTGGTGCTTGGGAGGGGCGTTGTGCCGTTGCCCCTCCCTGTACCTGGTCGCTGTCTTCGGTGCTCCCTGGGCCGGGTAGAGGCTGTGCCTCAATCAGGAAGGACCGCTAAAGATCGTCGACGTCACCGAACTCAAGCCTCCTGGCCGGTCACTGCTCGACTCACACTCCAGTCATCGTCTGTTATGGGGCGAGCTTTAGGTTTTTTTGAAAAAATTATCAGGAGAGCGTAACGGGCGAGTCTATGTCGTTATGGGGCGACGGTACCTGGCGAGTGCTTCACATCGCTGATCTTGGGACCTTGGGGTCTTAACGACAGAGCAGAGAGCGAGTGAGGTTCTGCTCTCCAAAAGAGCAGACGTAAGTTACCAGATGTTGAGGAGGGCGATCATCTCTTCGTCGGAGACGAAGATGTCCTCAATTTCATCTTGGTCTAGAAGCCAATCAATAATGATCTCGGCTTTTTGAGCGCTCGGTTGTTCAGCGTCTAGGAGAGGAGCTAAGCCTTCAGCGATGTTCTCCGGGTTTCCGGTTCCGCTCAGCTCTAGCTTCTCTTTCTTGACCAGGATGTCTAGGAATCCTTGAGCTGACTCGACGGAGCGTTCATTGACCTCCTCCTCGTCTTCCTCGTCTTCCTCTTCTTCCGCTGCGAGCAGCTTCTCGAACAAGGCCAAGGTCGGATCTTCCTGCTTCGTCTCAGGCTCTGGTTCTGGTGCCGCCTCTGGTTTAACGACTGGGTGTTCCCCTGTCGCTGTCTGATACGCGTTGAGGAAGGCGTCTAGATCAGACTCGGAGACCGAGCCGAAGTCGACGTCTTCTTCAATGCCATCTTCCAAGCCGCTCAAGCTCTTCTGTCCGGGTTGAGATGGAGCTTGCACCGTCGTCTCGTCCTTTCCCTCGGGTTCTTCGGCATCGCCGTCGAAACCAAGAGATCCTAGAATTCTATTAATGGCGTCGCCAGAAAGTGTGGCTTCAGACTCGGCTGCTCCCAATCGTGTCATGGGCCACTCTCTGACCTCGCCTGCGACTAATGACGGCAAATCTGATGGAGACAACGCCATGCTCCATCGGAACCCTGCGAACACACGCTGGATCAGGAAGTCATCATTCTCATTTAAGGAGACATTTCCAGCTGGAGTAGAGAGGAAGATCTCATCGACCGCCGGTCGTTCAGCTCCATCCAAAGTGACGGCGATCTCCGCCAACAATTCTCTGAGGGAGCGATCTATCGCAAAGCGCTGTTCTGACATGGGTTCCACCACCACGGTTTCGATCAATTCTAAGCACGAGGGTGCACGCAACTACTCGATTTCAGAGATTATTGAAAGATTCATCTACACGATCCCGCTCCCGATGGCCATCTTAGGGCTATGTAGATTAATCCTCTTGTAGTTTTGGCTCAAATTCGGTCTTATTGCCCGGAAATGAGCAAGTATCGCCCAATATCCAGCTGGTTTGTCGCTCGGACCCTTAGACAAGAGGGTCTGATATTGCCTCGACCCGGCTCCGAAGCGTTCTTATCGGACGATCATGAGCGGATTGAAGCGGAGAGCGAGGCGCTCTGTGGCGCTATGATGTCCACTCACGCGATCCCTGAGGCGCTGAGCTCTCGGTTCAAGTCGGCCTTCGCGGCGATATCGACCTTTGTCTCAGAGACCGACCATGCCATTTGGGTCGATGTCTACGGAGACGGCCTGCTTAGGCAGGTATGTGAGGCGATGTTTGGTCGAAATCTACGCATGGAGATTCTTCGTCCCCGAAACACGCGCCGCCGTATGCTCCTCTCTGGTGCTCTCGGCACTGGACGGCCTGGAATCGGTGACTCGATTCGCCGGTTGATGGTTGAGTGCCTCGTGCGGCGCATCGGGTTGGGCAACGGAAGCGCTGACAGCGTCTCGGCGAAGCTCTCTGTGGGGCATGATGCGATAGAGGGAGAGCTGTTTGGTGGAATGCGTACCACGAAAGGTGAGCAGCCGCTGGGTCTACTCTCTCTCTGCCAGGACTCGGTCTTGTATGTGGATGGTGTGCTTGGGATACCGGATGCGCTACAGCGCCGCTTGCTTGATATCGTCGATGTCGTTGATGCGGGTCACAGTCCTCGATTGGTCGCCCTATCAGGAAGCGCTCACCTCGTCGCTGGGGCGAGGCCTCAAGATCTGATTGGCCGAGGTGATGAAGCGACGCCTCTGCAGCGAGCCTTATTTCAAGCGGTCTGTCGTGATGGGCTGATAGAGCTACCCGCGTTGAACTCGGTGCTCTCCAGACCGGGTGAGTGGGATCGGCTGTTCCCGCTCATCTATCGCCGCGTCGCGACGGCCTACAGTGGGTCCTCGGTGCAGGCGCTTCATCACTACGGCGCTCACACGGCGTCCTTAAGTTCATCTGAGATTGATTCTGATGTTTTGACGACTGAGCAGACCAACTTCATGAGTTGGCAGTGTGCGCCTCAGCGGATAGCCCACCTACAGACCATCGCTCGAGACACATTTGATGGATATGAGTGGCCCGGGAACCTCCGTGAGTTTGAGGCGCTGATGCAGCGCCTCATCGATGCGCAGGAGACTGAGAGCTTGGATGGATCAGTGATTGAAGATGTCTGCAGTCGCTTTCGGAAGAGAGGATCTCGTGGACATCTTACGGAGGAGAGCTCCGGCTGGCTGGGTCGGTTCTCAGATGAACTTGAGAGGCTACCGCTGTCAGAGATCGCCCTACCAAGCGTAATGGCCAAGATAGAGGCTCGGTATTATCGAGAAGCTGCCCAGCGCGCCGCGCTGGCGAGACGACCTAAACCCGCCCGTATGCAAGATGTAGCTCGACTTCTCGGTGTCCCGAGGCAGACCGTGGCTCGAAAATGGCAACAATACAGCTTACCGGCGTCCCTCCTGAGCTCCGAAGACTAGCGCTCTCAGAGCGCTGCTCTCGTCTATAAGCCCAATATGGGACCGACTTTGTTTATTTTGTCTAATATGTGCTCAATAATGGGCGACTCTGGTTTTCTCAGTATTGGTCATAAAAATACATCTAGAGACCAATAGTGAGCACGACATGTTTGCCCGAAAACAGTCTTTAGGACCATTTTTATGCGTTTTTTTGGTCTGTTTTTGTGAGGGTTCTCGCGGTTTATTTCATTTAAGGAGCTAAATTGATCGTCAGAAGCGCCCTATAAGGTTGCCAGAGGGACAGACCTGACCGTCTGGCAACCCTGAGGAGGAAGATCCTCTTAGATGTCTGTCTAGATCCCTTTGCTAAGATTCAGGGGGAGACGCAGCTCGTCTCTCCGACCTCTGCGGCTGGTGGTGCCGCTGATCGCTCAAACTTGGCGCCCTGATGAGAGGGCCAATGGGCTCTCTTCCACAAAGCTCGGCTGAGCGTTACGTACACTACGACGGGAGCAGTGATCGGTCGTTGAGGACCAGATGGTCTTGAGTTAAGGGCCAGGTGGCCTTGAGTGATGGGGCAGGAAGAAAGCCGGCTCAATTAGCCTTAAATTTGTTCTTGGGGAACTTCTTCGAGGCGTCTTTGAGCCGATCGATGAGGCCGAGCGGCGGACCCTCTGGCATCAGGTCATGAGAGCCGTCGGGGAAATAGATCACATACGCCGGCAACCCGTTTCGTCCCAGCTTGCCCAGGACATCCCAGAGCTTAGAGTCGGACTTGGTGAGATCTGCTTTAACAGCCAAGATCCCTGTCTCAGCCAGCACTTTGCGCACGGAGGGCACATTGATGTGAGTCTTCTCGAAGGTTTTGCAGCTTGCGCACCAGTCCGCTGTAAAGTCTACGAAGATGGGCTGGTTTCGCTTAGTCGCTTGGTCTCGAACATCTTGAGAATAGAGTATCCAATCGATGTTATCGGGCACCGTCTCCTGATTCTTGGTCGCCTGAGCTAGATCGACAGGACCGGAAGCGCCTGGAGTTGGAGCGGGCTCAAAGCTAAGAAACACCCAGCCTGAGACGGCGACCGCGGCGAGCAAGCACGTATGTCGCAAGACGCGCCCAGCGCCTTCGCTTGGACCGAGTCTAATCTTCTCGAAGATCCAGACAGCGATGGAGAGGCAGAGGAGGAACCACAGAAAGTCGTTGGACGCGGTCACGCTGAGTTGACGCTGAAGGGTTCCGAACAGCCAAATCGCAGAGCCGAACAGCGTAAACCCGACCAGCAGCTTGAAGGTGTTCATCCACTCGCCAGGCCGAGGGATCAGCTTGATCGCTCCGGGGATAAATCCAACCGCTATGACCGGGAGCGCTAGGCCAAACCCGATACTCCAAAATAAAAGCAGAGTCTCATACCAGACGGCGTCTTTTCCGAGAGCTGCGGCGGTCGCAGCACCGAGGACAGGTGCGGAACAGGGCGTTGAGACCAGAGTGATTAGGGCACCATGACTGAAGGACGCCCAGAGCCCCTCTGATGGACCCGAGCTTTGCACGGCGAATGATAGTTCGAATACGCCCACGGCGTTCAGACCAAAGACGAACAGCAACCCGATAAGGAACGCGACGAACGGCGCGTTCTGCATATGCATGCCCCATCCGATGGACTCACCGGACGCTCTCAACGAGATAATGACCGCTGCGAATACGCCAAACGTGACGAGCGCTCCCGCTAAGAAGGCGAGGGCATCCTTTCGTCGCTCTGCAGCGGAGATGTCCGTCTGCATAACCCAGCCTTGGACCTTGAAGGCCAGAACAGGGAGTACACAGGGCATGATGTTCAGGATGAGGCCGCCAACGATCCCAGCCAACACATTGGTTAAGAGTTCCACAGATTTTCCTTCGGTGCTCGACGCTTCCCCGCCTCCAACATAACTCAAATACGCTGAGGACGTATTCCGAATTAAAGTGATGACTGGAATCAATGGTCAAGAGGAGTCCTTACATTGCCCGTGGTGCGCTCCTCGTGACGGTGTATTCGTCCCGTCAAAGTCTACAGCAAGCATCGCGATCCACCGTCTCCACCAGCCATCCTTCGAGATGATGTGAAGATGAATGAGGGAGGGATCGTGATCCGCGTTGCCCTAAGGAGGAGGGCGATCCATAATCCCCACAGCGGGGGTAATGCGTGTCTCTTCGAGTCATTTATCACAGTCGGATTGAGGTCCTCGCGGACGCTCTCTTCTCAAGCTTAAGGGCACCGGGTAACGTTCCAGAGAGCCCCTTCACGCCTCTCAAAATCAGCGTGCCTGATAGTGGCACGAGCGCTTGGCTTCATCAGCGTTTGGCGACCCGTCTTGGAGTCGCCGCTCATGTTGAACTCGACTTTCCAAACTCATTGATCAACTCGCTGATGTCCACGGGGCAGAACGCCTCGCGACCCTGGCAGGACGCTCATTTGGACTGGGCGGTCTTGAGCGTCCTCGACAGTGTCCTGGAGAGCGATGACCCTGGGTTTGCTCCGGTACGCCGCTATCTTGAACAGACCGAGCGTCAGCGTCCTCGGGAGGGCGCATTGGGTCGGTCGAGCGTAGCGCTCGCTCATGAGTTGGCCGCCCTCTTCGATCGTTACGTTGCCTATCGGCCCGACACGATGCGTCGTTGGTCGAGGGGTGACCTCAACGCCGAAGAACAGGACGGTTCACTGGCCTGGCAGCCTAAGCTCTGGAGCGCCGTGCTCGAAGTACTGGGAGCCCCAGCTCGGCTCTCCGCGACTACGGAGGAGACGACCCCGGGTCCTATTCGTTTCTTTGGGCCGACGGACTTTTCGACGATCTCTTTGGAGCATCTGCAGGCGATCGCGCTTGATAGGGATGTTGAGGTCTATTGCCTGGTCCATTCGTCGCAGGCGCTCGCACAGATTCAAGATGATCACTTGGGTGAGTGGGCGGGAGGGTCGCGTCGCCAGTTCGACCAGCAGGTCCTTATGGATGTGCACTCTTTCTATGCCTCCTCTGGTCCTTTGGAGCGTGATCTACTTATAAGCTTAAGCTCAATAGGCGCCCGTCCTGAGGTGGTTACGTCAGTGGGGAGCACGTCAGAGTCATTAGGCAACCTTGGTGTGATTCAAGAGGCGATCCGAGGCGGTCAACACGTCCCACCGCGGCCGTTTATCCAAGGCGATGGATCTTTCTCTATACATCGATGTCACGGCGCTCGGCGTCAGGTTGAGATTTTACAGGATCTCTTAAGGCATCGACTCGATGATGACGAGACACTCCAACCTCGTGACGTACTTGTACTCGTGCCGAAGATGACCGAGTTCGCGCCCATCATAGATGCAGTGTTCCTGACCGGAGATGGAGGCTCAGAGGACTCACGAGACCAGGCGATTCCTCAGATCCCTTATTCGATTGTTGGTCAGGGGGTGCGGCGCTTAAACCCAATCGCGGATGTCTTGTTGCGGGTGCTCCGCTTGGGTGGAGGTCAAGGTCGATTTGAGGCGACGGTCATTTTGGATCTGCTGTCATTTGACCCAGTACTTTCTCGCTTTGGGTTGAGTCAAGATGACGTGAACACGATTCAAGGCTGGGTTGTTGAAGCGGGCATCCGTTGGGGAATGGACGGGTCTCACCACGCAGACTTTTGTGTGGGTGGTGATGACCTCCCCGCTGATGACCAGAACAGTTGGAAGTTTGGGTTGGAGCGTCTCCTGCTTGGTGTCGTCATCGCCGATGAGGATGACCTGCTCTTCGATGGAGAACATGGGGGAGAGTTCCTCCCATTGAGGCCCATCGATGACATGGAGGGCGCCCGGTCGCTCTTGGTTGGCCGCTTCACCGATTTCGTAAACACCCTTATGGTCGTCGTCGAGGAGCTGTCGGAGGCGCGTTCTCCTTGTCTGTGGTTTGAATACATTCTTGGCGACGGCGTTCGTTTGGGCTTGCTCTCGCGAATTATGGAATCAACTGAGGAGTCCAGTCGCCATCTACGGCGGGCCATGGCGACTCTGTCAGAGCTGCAAGAGACGGCGAGGGACCGAGAGGGTCCACTGATCACGGTTGAAGGAATCAGCGGGTTCTTGGAGCACAAGTTAGACAGCGTCGAGCGGACGCGGACGAGCGCGCGTAGCTCCGTCACCTTCGCGCCGATTCACAGCCACGCGCGTGTGCCGGCTCGCTTCGTGGTCATGCTCGGTTTTGACGCAGAGGTGTTCCCTCGCGGTCCAAGACACCAACAGTTTGACCTCACGGTCAAGGAGCCTAGGGTTGGGGATAAGGGCCCAGGTGTAGCAGACAGGGGACGGTTCCTCGATGCCGTGATGTCCGCTAGGGAGAGCCTCGCTGTCCTTTACACGGGGTTTGATCTCCACACGAACGAAGAGATTCCACCGTCCACAGTCGTCAGTGAGCTGTGTGACGTAGCGTGCTCAGCCCTCGCCGCTGAGGCAGACGCTGGCTCCCGAGATATCATTGAGCTGGTGACCGAGGATCATCCTCTACAGGCCTTCTCACCCAGGGCGTTTCACTCGGTGGAGGCGCAGGCCTGGAGTTATGATCCAAATTTGCTGGTCGCGGCCCAAGCGAGCTTGAGTCGTGAGAGCGAGCCTTGGTGCTTCTTCGCTAGAGATGAATCCGAGGAACTCGGCGCTCATACCCAGGCTGAGGTACCAGAGATCATCAGGCTCGATGAACTGCTGGCTTTCTTTAAGGACCCAGGAGAACAGTACCTTCGGCGCCAACTGAAGATGTATTCGCCTCGCGGCGAATCCATCGTGATGGACCGGGAGCCAATAGAGCTCGCCGTCGGACTTGAGCAGTGGTCTGTTCGAGACGCGATGATGAATGCCTGTCTCTCTGACACCGCAGTACATTTTGACTCCATCAGCTCTTCACTCAGCGTTCGTCGACAGATCGCCACGGGTACCCTGCCTTGGGGCGGACAGGGTGAGAGAGTCCTGCGAGCTGCGTACGATGGTATGCAGACCTCTCTGGATAAAGCGCGTGAGGTTATGGACCTTGAGAGCGCCCTCGGTTCAACGAGCTGGAGTGATCCGGAAGACATCGATCTTGAGTTTCTTATCGATGGTAAGCAGGTTCGCTTGATCGGGCGTCTGGACACGATTCGTAACAATTATCTCGTCTGTCTGAACGCGAGTTCGAGCGGCGCCCACCGATTGGCGTCAGCGTGGCTCAAAGGCCTCGTCTTTGCTGTAGCGCGAGAGGTCGAATCTACAGCCGTCGTCACCTGCTTTCTTGGAGGGCGATCTCCCAAGATCGAGGCCTACGTGCCCAGCGAACTAGAAGAGCGGCTTGGTACCTCGCCACGGCGACAGCTTGAGCATGCTCTAAGGACCTTCCTGGACGGCATCACTCGACCCATACCGCTGTTCGGCCAACTCTCCCATGACATCGCCTGGGGCTTACGCGCTCATCAATTAGCTTATGACGAGTGGTGGACTGAGGCCGTTGATCCGAACCGCGATAAACAGCGCCTGAGGAGCCTAAGTAAAGCGAAGAGCCACTGGGCTGCTCGATCATTGCGCTCCTCTGAGGGGATGCTGTTCGGGGGATGGGAGCCGATCATTAAGCGAGATGGCTACGAGTTTTTCGACCGTGACCTGTACGAGCGCGCGACTGAGTTTTGGTGGCCGGCGTTCGCCACCCGCCGGACCGCAACCAAGATCGCGGGGTGCGTATGACTCAGAAGAGCCAAAGCGCGGAGGCGCCAGGACGTCCAATTGAGCCGGGGATGACGATCCTGCGGGCGTCTGCCGGGACCGGGAAAACATATCAGCTAGCGCACATCGTCTTGAGGCTGGTCGTTGAGCGTGGCCTCGCGATGCGGGAGATCGCGGTCGTGACGTTCACTAAGGCCGCGACCAAGGAGCTCGTCTATCGGGTTCGGCGGCGGCTCGTAGATGCCGAGTCTGCCCTCACCGCCGTGATTCGCGGTGACGCCCCCGTTGGAGACGAGGTGCTACAGGCGTGGTCGACGGCGCTCGAGGATCCTGGGGCCAGTCGTCGATCGCTGCAGCGGGCGCTGCGCGAATTTGACGAGGCCTTGATATCGACGATTCACAGCTTCTGCCAAAGTCTGCTGGTACAGCACGCCTTCGAGACTGGCGCGACCTTCGGCTTAACATTAGAAGGATCTGGTGATGAGCTTTGCGAGGAGATCGTTGATGACTACCTGACAGGTACCGTGCTCGCCAGTGGAGATGACAAGATCCGAGAGGTCCTGGGTACGCCCGCTCGAAAGAGCTTATTGGACATCGCGACGTCCGTCGTCGGTGAGTTTTCGATGGAGTGCATCCCCACAGATCTAGACGGATCCGATGCGGTCGGTGAAGCGCGCGCTCGCTTCGCGGCTGTGGTCAGATCCGAATATGCTCGTCGTATCGCTGAGCGAGGGATCGTCTCCTTCGCTGATTTGAGTCGACAGCTCAATGAGACCTTCACGCGAGTCTCCGGCGACGACCCTATGCTCAAGATGATGAGCGATCGATTCAGAGCGGTTCTCGTCGATGAGTTTCAGGACACAGATGATCAGCAGTGGAACATCTGCCAGTCCCTCTTCATGTCTAAGGAGGGCAGAGACCCGCACCATTATCTCTT
>CALELH010000461.1 GCA_937902595.1 uncultured Myxococcales bacterium | reverse complement strand
TATTGGAGCTACAGCCTGAGGATGAAGAGGCTCTTGAGGCGCTGCGTCCTAGCGAGGCGAGTGAGCAGGAAGCCGACGCCGAACTCGAGTTAACTTTGCCGGCCTCCGATGATGAACCGGAGCTGTCATCTGCCAATATTTCGGTGAAGTCTTCTAAAGAGACCTTAACTCTCACTCAGCCATTGCCTCAGCTGACGGCGGCGTCGAGCCCCGTAGAAGAGCCCGCTGCTGACGTTGAGACCGCTGCGCTTGAAGACTCAGTCGACGAGGAAGTGTCTGCTCCGAAGACCCCTGGTGGATTGCCTGCGGCGTTGTCTGAGACGGCGGAGCTGGGCTCCTTGGGAGCTGAGCTTCAAGCCCATTTTGACCCAGATGATGATGAGCTGCCTCCGCTCGCCACGCGCACCTTGCCCAGTCAAGCTGAGTTGGATGATCCAGCCAAGGCCGCAGAGGAACTTTTGGCTCGGATTAATGGCACGGATGAAGCGGAGACACGATCCGAACTCTCGTTGCAGTTGGCTGAGTTAACTCGAGACAGGTTGCATGACCCAGAGGGAGCTATCCCTCACTTTAGGCGCTGCTTGGATGATGGAGAGCCCGGCTCTGATGCGTGGAATGAGTCTATCGAGGCTCTGGAAGACCTACACGCGCTGAGAGCGGAGTGGGATCACCTGCTTGGCTTGTATGACCGACGGATTGAGTCAGGTCTATCGGACCCTGCGAGTATTGAGCTTCTTAAAGCGTCTGTCTTACGAACATGCCGCAGGTTTGATGAGGCCCTAGAGGCCGCTGAACGAGCCCAACCATTGGGTGAGCGAGCGCTCGAGTTGTTGGTCGCCATCTTGGAAGACCAGGGAGAGTTTGTAGAGGCCGCCGAACGGCTCCTGGTAGACTTAGAGAATCTGGGCACCTCCGATCGTGGCCACCGATTGTGGCGAGCGGGCGAGCTCATGAGAGCGGACGCCCCCGAGCGAGCCTTGAGCCTCATGACTCAGGCTCGTGAACTGCTGAGTGATCCAATCCTCGTAGACCAATGCATCGCTCTGGCGAGAGAGTGTGATGAGACCGACGTGCTTGTGACTTCACTCGAGGCTCGAGCGGATCAATTGGACAATGATGACAGCGCTGAGGCCGTGCGACGGTCTCGCATGCTCCTGGAGGCTGCTACCCTAGCGCTTGGCGTGGGAGATGATGTAGCGAACGTACGTCGCCTCTTGGAAGAGAGCCTAGAGGCATGGCCGGACAACGTCGATGCGACAACGGCCTTGTCGGACGTTCTTGAGAAGCAAGGTGATCACGCAGCGCTGATCGTCGTGCTAGAGCGCCAGGTTCAAATGTTATTGCCTGGTCCCCATAGAGCTGAGTTAGCTCAGAGGGTCCTGACCCTCGCAGCCAGCGTCGATGGAGCAGCGATAAACGTCGAACATCTGACTCAAATTCTCGAAGAAGAGGGGGAGGGTGACGGGCCGGCTGTTGTACAGCCTGAAGACGGGATAACCGGAGATGATGTCGTCTCGTCTCTCGTCGAGCAGGCCAAGCTATTGGCGGGTACCCCTGGGGCCATGAGTGAGGCGGTCTCCATGCTTGAAGAGGCTTTGGGGGTCGACTCCAAATGCACCGATGCTTATCACACACTCGCCTTGCTCTACGCAGACGCGGAGATGGTTCCCGAGTTGTGTGGAGTTCTTGAGAGGCAAGCCGCTGTGGTCGGCGCCGTACCTGAGCGGGCAGAGCTGCTTTTACGTCGTGGAATTATCGCGCGGGATGAATTGGGAGACGAAGACGCGGCGGCCCTAGCTTTCGAACGCGTCGTTTCTGATGAGGCGGCGTCCGTCGACGCTACGCGGCAGGCCCTCCATGCGCTCACGACCGTCAGGTCACGCAAGGTGGACTTTGAGCGCATCCGGACAGCCTTAGAGGGGCGGCTGGAATACGCAAAGGGAACGGAGGCTGAGGACGGTCTTCGTACTTTAGTCGAGTTGATCAATCGCTCGGATCAGGACACATGATCTCCGTAGAGCAACCCAACCGGTCTGAGAGGACGTCTCCATCGATACGTCAGCACAGCCTGCTCAGTGATGGGTGGGCACGGACGCTCCGCTATCTTCGCGTGTCGGTGACTGATCGTTGTAATTACAATTGCAAGTATTGCATGCCGGCAGACCTCTGGGCCCCGGTGGACCGCGCTAAGCTGCTCACTTTTAAAGAGATCGCGCGGGTCTGCGCGATCTTAGCTCCCCATGGCGTGGAGAAGGTTCGGATCACCGGTGGTGAACCCTTGGTCCGAAAGAACCTGGTTCAGCTCATCGAGCAGCTGGCGGCGATTCCGGAGATTCACGAGATCGCGATGACCACGAACGGTCACCTCCTACCCCAATTCGCGGCTTCGCTGCGCGCGGCTGGGCTGCGTCGGCTTACGGTCAGTCTGGACACGTTTCATGAGGATCGCTTTGCGCAGGTCACCAGCGGGGGCGATCTCACTCATGTGCTGAGGGGCCTCGAAGCGGCCACGTCAGTCGGATTTGATGATATCGGGATCAACGTCGTTGGTTTACGTGACGTGAATCAGGGTGACCTTGTCGAGATCGCTGCGCGATGTTGGAGCAACGGTTGGCGACCGCGGTTTATTGAGTTGATGCCCATAGGCGGGCTCGCGTATCAGTCGGACAGCCGAAGGCTTACGCAAGAGACGATGCTTGATGAGCTGTCGACCTCCTTTGATCTAGAGCCCACTGAGCTTGGCCGGAGCGCGACCTCAGGCCCGGCCCGCTATTATCGAGTCTCCTCAGGACCGTTCGCAGGTGAGCTACTGGGGACCATAAGCCCCATGAGCGACGCTCACTTCTGTGGGGACTGTAATCGGGCACGACTGACCGCTCAAGGCGGATTTCGGGCGTGTTTGGCTAATGATGAAGAGGTCTCAGTCTTGCATATGTTGAGAGATGGCGCGTCGGATGATGAGATCTGTAACGCGTTGAGAGTGGCGCTTGGGGACAAGCTCGAGGGCCATAGAATGACGGACGGTACTTTTGTGCCTTTGTCCGTGATGACAGGTATAGGTGGCTAGATAGACTCTGACTCTAGAGCTTCGCTCTAAGTTTGGATGACCAGGCACCGAGTTCGCGATATAGTACCGGGTAACCGTGAACAGGATTGTTGAGATGGCAGAGATTGAAAATACAGAGGAGGCGGCAGGGGGCGAGACCCACCATGTCCGCTGGGCGATATTCCTACTGCTGGGGGTCGCTATCTTTTACGTTTTTATCGACAGCGCTATGGAAGGCGGAGCGTATTTCCTTGAGGTCGACGAGGCTGTAGCAGCTGACCTGCCGAAGAGCCGGCCCATCCGCGTCAAGGGAAAGGTCGTTGCCGGGACCTATAAGAACGCTGATGGCACGAAGGAGCATCGCTTCTCCATCGAGGGTGGGGGTAACACGTCGTTGCCCGTCTACTATAGCGGTCCAATACCGGATGTGTTCGCAGAAGGACGTGACGTCATCGTAGAAGGTACACGTCGAGGTGACGGGACGTTGGTGGCGACAGAGGTCACCGCCAAGTGTCCTTCAAAGTATGAAGGCGGCATCTCTGAAGACGCCAGAAAGAAGCTCGAGGCCACCAAGTAAGCCTCGCCTACACATCATCCATCGGAGATAATCATTGATTGACGCGAACGCCATCGGGAGCTTTCTACTCTACGCAGCCATTGTGATGGCTGTGTTTAGTGGTTTGGCGAGTGTTGTTGGCCGCTATCGTGAGGATGGGCGCCTCATGATATCTGGTGAGCGGGCAGGGTATGCGGTCTCCGCCATACTCGTGTGCGCATCGCTTATCCTAGTCAACGCCTTTCTTGAGCACGACTACGCGAACAAGTATGTCGCTCGATATTCCGACAACAATATGCCCTGGTATTATCTGGTCGCGTCATTTTGGGGTGGCCAGGCTGGCTCTTTGATGTTTTGGTCTTTGGTCTTAGCCGTCATCACCGGCATCGTCATCTGGCAGAACCGGGAACAGAATCGTGACATCCTCCCGACGGTGATCGCGGTTCTCATGGTGGTACAGATCTTCTTCCTAATCTTGATGGTGTTCGAGGCAAACCCCTTTGAGCGATTCAGAATTAACGAGCCTCCGATCAATGGTCGAGGGCTAGAGCCCTTACTACAGAACCCGGCCATGACCTTCCATCCGCCGAGCATCTTGAGCGGATATGTGTGGTGGACGGTCCCCTTTGCTTTTGCCGTCGCGGCGCTCTTTCATAACCGACTTGATGATGGATGGATTCGAACGACCCGACGCTACGCTGTGATCTCGTGGGGCTTCCTGTCCATCGGTAATCTCTTTGGTGGAATGTGGGCCTATCAAGAGCTTGGCTGGGGCGGTTTTTGGGGGTGGGACCCCGTAGAGAACGCCTCCCTGATGCCGTGGTTTACGGCCACCGCTTACCTCCATTCGGTCATGATTCAAGAGCGACGCGGGATGCTGAAAGTCTGGAACATCGCCCTCGTGATGCTGACCTACTTTCTGACGATATTTGGGACGTTTCTCACACGATCCGGGCTCATCGATTCGGTTCACACCTTCGCTCAGAGTGATATCGGCGGCTACTTCATGGTCGCCCTTGGGGTTCTCGCGTTGTTCTGCATCGGGACCGTGATTTGGCGTGTCTACGATGGCTCTCTCAAGAGTAAGAGCGACGTCGACAGCCTCGCGAGTCGTGAAGGCATCTTCCTATTAAACAATTTTCTGCTCCTCGGTTGTATGGGCGTCGTCATGTTCGGCACCCTCGGTGAGAAGATCAGCGCGTACTTTTGGCAAGAGACCAAATATACGGCGCCCTGGTTTAATTCGTGGATGGTTCCAGGTGGGCTCGCGCTCCTCGTTATGATGGGGATTGGCCCTTTGATTCCGTGGCGCAAGGTCACCATGAAGGCCTTTCGGAGGAATTTTATAGTTCCGCTCGTGGTCTCGACGGTCGGAACCGCCCTCATTTATGTGTTCGATGTCTTCCATCTCCAGGCGCATGTCGCGGCGACGAATGTTCCATTTGGTAAAGTGCCCCTGGGCCGAGTGCCCCTGGCCGCTGAGCTGACTGGCATCTATTCACTGATCGGTTTTTACGGCGTTTTCTTCGTCTCGTACACGCTCTGTGTCGAGTTCTTTCGC
>CALELH010000460.1 GCA_937902595.1 uncultured Myxococcales bacterium | reverse complement strand
GTTGGGGCGGCGATCCAAGGTGGTGTGTTGGCCGGTGATGTTGAGGATGTTTTGCTCCTCGATGTAGCCCCGCTATCTCTCGGCGTCGAGACTCAGGGTGGAGTGTTTACGAGGATCATCTCGAAGAACACGACGATCCCGTACGCGACCTCACAGATCTTTAGTACGGCTATGGACAATCAGGCCCACGTGGAGGTGCACGTCCTCCAGGGTGAGCGCGAGCTGGCGAAGGACAATCGATCCCTCGCTCGCTTCGACCTGGTTGGGATTCCACCTGCGCCTCGTGGTGTGCCTCAGATTGAGGTCTCCTTCGAGATTGACGCGGATGGAATTCTCCACGTAAGCGCGAGCGATCGCGGCACGGGTCGAGCCCAAGAGGTCGATATCCGGCCATCGAGCGGCCTAAACGAGGACGAGATCCGGCGCATGGTCACGGAGGCTGAGCACCATCGCGAGGTCGACGCTGAGCGACGAGAGTTGATCGAGTTGAGAAACACAGGCGAAGGACTGATCCTCACGACGGAGCGTTCGCTTCACGAGTATAGCGATCTCCTAACGCCTCTCGATATCGAAGACATTCGCACCGACATCGAGACGCTCAAGGGGGCGACTGATACGGTCGATCCCGATGAGTTGAAGTTGGCGATCCAGAACCTTGAGCAGTCGGCATATCGTATCGCGGATGCGATGTACGAAGACGCGACCGGCACAGCGAATAGCGCGACCGCGGCGTCATTAGCTGGAGAAGATGCCGGTACGGACGAAGAGTCTGACGGCGAAGAATAGCGCAGCTCACCCGAAGGGCGAATAGGCCTACCAAGTGTCACAAAAGAGGGATTACTACGAAGTCTTGGGCGTGGACCGGGGCGCGGGTGCGGACGCGCTCAAGAAGGCGTTTCGCTCAAAGGCGCTTCAGCTACATCCGGATAGGAATGAAGCTCCCGACGCAGAAGAGCAGTTCAAAGAGGTGAATGAGGCATATGCAGTGCTGTCAGACGCCGATAAGCGAGCTGCCTATGATCGTTATGGACACGCCGCCCCGGGTGGTTTCGGTGGTGGAGGCGTACAGCCAGACGATCTCAGAGACATCTTTGGCGGAGACGTCTTCGACCAGATGTTTGGGTCCTTCTTTCGGCGTAGCCCTGTTCGTCATGGAAAAAACATCAAGACGAATCTGAAGATCAACCTTGAGACCGTCGCTCAGGGCAAGCAATACCAGGTCTCATATCGGCGTAATGCGACGTGTGAGACCTGCCGTGGAAGCGGCGCGAAACCTGGGACGGCTCCTGTGCGTTGTGGTCAGTGCAACGGGATGGGCCAGGTCCGGATAAATCGGGGGTTCATCCCGATGACGCAGGTCTGCCCAGCATGCAGTGGACTCGGAACGAGAATTGAGAACCCCTGTGGGGGCTGCGGCGGCCAAGGTATTTCCAAACAGGAAGTCGCCGTCGATATCACCATAAAGCCTGGAACACCCGATGGTCACACCGTCCGAATGACCGGATATGGTCATCAGGGTAGACAAGGAGGGAAGGCAGGTGATCTGCTCGTCGGCGTGACCGTCGAGGCGCACCCTTTCTTCGACCGGGATGGCGATGACATCATCTGTGAGGTGCCGATCTCGTTTCCTCAGGCCGCCTTGGGTACGAAGATCGATGTGCCGACCCTCTCTGGTCGGGTAAAGGTTAAGGTGCCGGCTGGCACTCAGTCTGGAAAAAAATTGCGGTTACGCGGTAAAGGCCTACCTAGAAGACAGGGAGGTAAGACGGGTGATCAACTGGTCAAGCTCCAAGTCGAGACGCCCACGACCCTGAGCGATGAGCAACGGGAGCTGCTTGAGCGTCTTCAAGAGCTGTCTGGCACGAATGTAGAGTCAGAGCCGAAGCGTCAATCTTTCTTAGAGAGCCTCAAGGAGTTCTTCGGCTAGCGTGCCCATTAGAGGGGCACCTCCACAGAGTCGATCAGCTCACTCAAAATTCGTTCTGCGAGCTCGTGCCCTTGAGCCATATGTCCTCCGGCCTGAACCCTATGCGCGAGCACGGGGAGCGCCAGGTGCTTGATGTCATCAGGTAGCACGTACTCTCGTTCTAATAGGAAAGCCCGAGCCTGAGCCGCTCGCTGGAGAGCCATCGCACCTCGCGTGCTCACCCCAAGTGTCAATTGGGGGCTACGCCGGGTCCCTTCAACGAGCGCCATCAAGTAGTCGATGACGACGTCGTCGACCCGGACTTCATCAACGTGCTGGGCGAGCTGAACCAGCTCTTCCGCAGAGAGCAAAGGGGTTATCCCTTCGGGATCGATACGCCTCGCCCCTCTCAGAATCTCTCGTTCGACCTGCGGGGATGCGTATCCCATTCGTAGGCGAACCATGAAGCGGTCTAGTTGGCTCTCCGGCAACGGATATGTTCCGTGGAAATCCTGAGGGTTCTGAGTCGCGATAACGAGAAAGGGGGAGGGAAGCGCGTGCGTCTCTTGTCCTATAGATACCTGACTCTCGTTCATCGCCTCTAATAGACTAGACTGTGTCTTGGGCGTGGTCCTGTTGACCTCGTCGGCGAGCACAACGTTCGCGAAGATAGGTCCGGGACGAAAATCAAAGGTGTCGTTAGACCTTTGGTAGACGTGAACTCCGATGACGTCGCTTGGTAAGAGGTCGTTGGTGAATTGAATTCGTTTGAACTTGCACCCTAAGACGTGGGCAATGGCTCGAGCGAGCGTGGTCTTTCCAACACCGGGGACGTCTTCCAATAGAATATGGCCCCCTGCGAGGACTGCCGTCATCGCGTCAAGGATGACGGACTCTTTACCCAGAACGACGGAGCCAAGCTGGGTGACCGCCCCACGCAGCCGATTACGAATACTGTCGTCTAGAGTAGGCCGAGCAGAGTCAGCGTCCGCGGTGATAGTCATGAGTCTCCCAGAGGTCAGAACGTTCCTCTTCCTGTGTACCCGGGGATCGGCCCTTCCGGCAAGTTAGGATGCACGATCTATAAGATCGTATGGTAATCGACTTCTGACAAATTTGATCAAATCGATCTGAATCACTTGCATCAGAGCGCTCGAGTCGTCACCCTGCACCACCGGCAAAGGCTGGTAATTCGGGATCTTGAGGCGCTGGCTCTCGCAGCGATTCAGCCGTCAGGATCGATTGTTCAGGCACTATAAACTGCGATTGGAGGTCGGAATGGGTGCGGCTGAGAACGCGTTGGTGATCGTCGAGTCACCAACCAAGGCCAAGACCATCCGAAAGTATTTGGGTTCAGGCTTCACCGTTGAAGCCTCCATGGGACATGTACGGGACCTCCCGCCCTCGGCTTCAGATCTCCCAGCGGAGATTAAAGGAAAGCCTTGGGCGAGGCTCGCTGTAGATGTCGAGAACGGCTTTGAGCCGGTCTATGTCGTGCCCAAAGACAAGAAGAAGATTGTCGCTGAGTTGAGAAAGGCCCTTAAGGGCAAAGACATTCTTTACCTCGCGACTGATGAAGACCGTGAAGGGGAAGCGATCGGGTGGCACCTGGTCCAGCTCCTCAAGCCAAAGGTGCCCGTTCACCGATTGGTTTTTCATGAGATCACAGAGGACGCGATCCAGAAAGCGATCGCGACACCTCGCCCTTTGAATGAGCAGGTCGTAAACGCTCAAGAGGCGCGTCGGGTACTCGACCGGTTGGTGGGGTATGAAATATCACCTCTCCTATGGAAGAAGGTCGCCCCCGGTCTATCGGCCGGTAGAGTTCAGAGTGTGGCCGTGCGGCTTCTCGTCCTTCGTGAGCGTGAGCGACGCAGCTTTGTTGTGAACTCTTGGTGGGATCTCCGAGCGACCTTCGGCGCGCAGGGAAGGGATTTCACCGGACAGCTCTTGTCCTTCGACGGGCAGAGCATCGCCTCTGGCAAGGACTTCGATGAGACCACCGGCGGTCTAAAGTCCGGTAGCAAGGCGCTGGTGATGTCCGAGGATGACGCCAAAGCCCTCACCGAACGCATTAAGGGTACCCCATATCAGGTCCTCTCGGTGGATCAGAAGATTCAGGTCCGCCGACCGTATCCTCCGTTCACTACGTCGACGCTTCAGCAGGAAGCCAATAGAAAGCTTGGGTTTGGTGCGTCTAGAACGATGCAAGTGGCCCAACGCCTATATGAGAACGGGCACATTACTTATATGCGTACTGACTCGTTCAACCTGGCGGAGGCTGCTATCGACGGCATCCGTGGGATGGTTGAGCAGCGCTATGGCAAAGAGTTGGTGTCACCGAAGCCGCGACGCTTTAACACAAAGTCTAAGGGTGCCCAGGAAGCGCACGAAGCGATTCGACCTGCTGGGACTGCGATGTCTACGGCGGCTGAACTCGGCCTCTCCGGACCCGAGGCGAAGCTATATGAGCTCATCTGGAAGCGGACCGTCTCAACTCAGATGGCCGACGCTAAGATCGCGCTGACGACGGCGAAGATTAAGACTACAGACCCTGAGAGCAAGAAGGATGTCGTCTTTCGTTCCTCGGGGCGTCAGGTGGTGTTTCCTGGCTTCTTTAGGGCCTATGTTGAAGGCACGGATGACCCTGAAGCGGTCCTTGAGCACAAGGACCAACCGCTGCCTCCGTTAGCTGTGGGCGATCCTCTGGATTGCAAGGCGCTTGAGGCCATGGGCCACGAGACCCGACCACCGGCTAGATACACCGTCGCGACATTGGTGAAGGCGCTCGAGACAAAAGGGATCGGCCGACCGAGTACCTACGCTTCGATCATCGACACGATCCAGCGGCGTGGCTACGTGCGGACTGAGCGACAGCAGCTGGTCCCGACGTTCACCGCTATGGCGGTAACTAAGCTACTTGAGCAAACCCTGGGCCGAGTCATGGACATTGAGTTCACCGCCTCTATGGAGGCTTGGCTCGATGAGATCGCCCTGGGTGGGGATGCGAAAGAGTACTTAGGGTCCTTCTACAACGCAGACCTGATGAACGGTCTACGTGAGGGTGAGCAGATCAACGCGCGGTCGGTCTGTACTCTGGGCAGCGAGAACATCGCTCCATTTCGCATCCGCTTGGGACGTTTTGGGCCTTTTGTCGAGTATGACATTGAGGGCCAGGAGAAGCCGAGAATGTTGACGCTACCCGAGGACGTAGCGCCTGCGGATGTCGACATGCCTTTCATCGAGGCCTTGCTGGTTCAGGCTGACAAGGTCGATGAGCCTCTCGGGATCGATCCAGAGACTCAGCTTAATGTGTACGTGAAGAAGGGGCGTTTCGGCCCATTCGTGCAGCTGGGCGAAAAGACCGACGATGGCGAGAAGCCCCGGAGGGGCAGCCTTCCTCCAGGCTACACGGTCGATAATATGACTTTAGAGGTCGCCTTGGATGTCTTGCGATTACCTCGCGAGCTCGGCGTGCACCCGGATGATGGGGAGCCCGTCCGTGCGGCGATTGGTCGCTATGGCCCTTACGTTGCGCACCTCAAGACCTTCGCGTCTGTAAAGCCGCCTGATGACGTACTGACCATCGAACTCCCGAAGGCCCTCGAGCTCATCGCGGCACGTAAGGAAGCGACCAAGAAGCCGGAGGCCCTCCGCGAGATTGGTGTCCATCCCGATGACGGTGAGAAGATCGTCGCGATGAATGGTCGCTATGGACCATACGTTAAGCACGGGAAGACGAACGCCACCATTCCGAAGGACATGAAACCGGAGGATGTCACCCTAGAGAAGGCTTTGGAGCTTATCGCTGAGCGTAAGAAGCGCGGTAAAGGGAAGCGACGTTCCTCACGTCGCTGAGCAGACCAAGGTGAGTTTTGGGCTGTTTCCATGAGCCTCTACGAACACCTCACCACCATGAACATCCTCCAGAAGCTGCAGTAATCTGACGGCGATAGCGTCTGTCTCTATCGTCGGTCCTGTTCGAGCGTGACTCAAGAGTGGGGCCCACACCTTAAGCAAAGTTCTCTGAGCGCTCTCCGCGAGGCTCCCTCTGTCGACGCTCACGACCACCGTGAGCATGCCATCTATGCTCGTGGTTACGTCTAGGTTTACTCGACCAGACCCGAGCGCATCAGTGAGAGTACCCGCGATGAGGAGGAGGGCGCGCGCGGTCTGTACAGCCTCCATACGGGTCGTCGCTATCTCGGCGCTTGGATCACAGCTCAGAGCGACCTCTATCCGCTCAAGAGGGTCGACGCGGCGTTGATCTCTCAGCGCCTTGAGTAGAGCCGCTCCGGTTGTGACCCGAGTCATGGAGCCGGTGTCGACCGCCTCCTCATTCGACGTTCTGAAGCCGTCCAGTCGAGCGACATCGAGGAGCCCGAGTATGTATCTGAGCAGACGGTCTCCTCTTCGCCATACACGCCCTATCCTTTGTCTTTGCTCTTCATCGATTGGTCCATCTAGCTCGGCCAGCAAGATCTCGGAGAACCCCAAGATGCTGTTGAGAGGACTCTTGAGTTCATGGCTGACATGAGCCAAGAACGTAGCCTTCTCTGCCTCGGCCCGACGTCGCTCTTCTGCGGCCTCTTGGATCAGGTTCCTCTGTCGTTCGAAGCTATCGACAGCCCCCTCAAGGGCCTGAGCGAGGGCGGCGGTCTCACGTAGGCCGATCCCTGAGCGGTCGAGTTGGTCTCGGGTCTGTGGGAGGCGGCGGATGACATCTTCGATAGAGCGTAGATCTCCGGTGACATCAGAGGTCAACCAGCGGCCAAAGAGTGAGGATAAGAGCACAAAGAGCCCGAGGACGAGTAAGGCGAACCAGTCGATGGTCTCGCTCAGCGGGTTTGGACCCAAGAAGACCGGCGCGGCCTCGGCTTGACTCTTCACGCTCTGGCTGAACTGTTGAAGTTGAATGATTTGTCGCTGAACGTGGGTGCGTTGGGCCTCGTGGTAGTGGCGGATCTCCGCCGCATAGCCCATATTGCTTTGATGTTCCACGAGGACCAGACCAGCCGCGCAAGTGATGACAGGTACCTGGACTGCGAAGATTAAGCGCATCCGCAGAGTCTGGCGATCGCCGACGATCGGGTCAGCCCCAGGTATGCCCTCGGCGACCGGTCTCAGGGTTCGTCGCAGAGCGAGATAGATGACCAACGCGGGCGGCGCTGAGAGCAGATAAGTGAGAACGCCTGAGACCAAGATCTCACTCAGGGTCCTCTGCTCCACGTAACAGACGGCTGTCACGAGTGCGGTCGAGATGAGAGAGAAATAGAAGTATATCTTGGCGATCTTGAAAGGGTACCCGTGAGCCGCCGTCCGCTTCTTGTCCTGAGAGAGATCACTCTCGAGACCCACTGTCCCGGCTTGTGTCCAGAAGCCCAAAGACAGCCCGAGAGCAAACCCAAGACAGCCTAAGGCAATCCCTAGATTGCCGTCAGCGAGCTTAAATGGGAGCACGCCGTTGAGAAGCCACCCTACAAACAGGCCAGCGAGAACTGGAGTGATGACGACGATCGTCCTGATGGGAGTGAGCGACGCTCTCATACGTCCTCACCGACAGGGATGAGTAGGTGAAATGCGGAGCCCTCACCCAAGATGGACTCTAGCCAAAGGCGTCCGCCGTGGCGCTCAACGAGCCGACTGGCGATGGCGAGCCCCAAACCGGTACCCGGCACCGCGCGCTGGCCGGAGACTCTGTAGAATTCGCCAAACACGGCCTCTTGTTCACTCTCAGGGATGCCAGGACCACTGTCCCAAACCTGGACGTGCACCGCCGGTCGGCCATCTTCGAAGGATCCATTGATCACCGTCACTCGGACGAATCCCTGCTCCGTAAACTTGAGCGCGTTGTCGATTAGGTTCTCGAGGATCTGCCGAATACGTTTGCGGTCGGCATAGGCTAATCGCACGTCGTCTGCGGTCGCGATCTCTGCGCTGACCTCGGGTCGAGCCCGCTCGGCTAGAGCTGTCAGCACCTCGGCCGCTAGAACACCGGCGTCAAAGAGAGCCGGCTCTATGGGAAGAGCTTCCCAATGAGACAGTTGAGACAGCTTGAGGATCTCATCCACGTGACCCTTAAGCTGCTGTGTCGCTGTCTCGATCACGGCGATATCTTCCCGTTGCGCCTCACTCATCGTCGTGTTGGAGAGGGCATTGCACTCATCTGAGATGTCTGTGAGAGGCTGCCTCAAAGCTTGGCTGGTTCCATGCAAAAACAGGCTCTGAGCTTCATCACTCTGAGCGGCCAACCGCAGCTCGCGAACGAGCCTTTGATTCGCATTAGTGAAGCTTCGGCATGCCTGGTTCACCTCCGCTGCCAGATCGCCGGCTTCATCGTTGCCGGGAATCGGCACCCCCGGTAACGCGATGCTCGCGATAAAGCCATCCGCCTGTGCGAGCGTCGGATCCTCTATGACAGTCAGATGAGTGAGCGCATCAGTAATGTAGTGGAGTTCACCCTTGAGATCGGTCGCCACCAGCCAGGTCGCGAATGGCGCGCCGAGGAGTAAGAGAGTGAGCAGAAGCAAGGCGGGGCCGAGGTCTGGGGCGCGGACTGGGGGAAGCTGGTCGGCGGCCAAGATAAGCCACAAAGCTCCGTCAGACAGTCCTCTTCGGGCGATGTGGTGGCGTCTGCCTTGGTTATCTAAGACGTAATAGCCGTAGTCAGTCAAAGCCACCTTCTGAGCGCTTTGTATGATCTCCGGTTGATCATCTCCGGAGAGAACCATCGGCTCGCCATAGCCAGTTCTTTGCCAGAGAGTCAGGACCTGCCGTTGTCCCGACAGGTCGCCTTGGCCGGTGCCGGTGATGGCATCTGCAACCAGGGCCGAGATTCTCTCGAGCTCTTGTCCTTGCTCATTCTCGAGTTTTCCCGCGGAGCGAGCGGTGAGACCGATTCCAAGAACAAGCCCGGTGACTAGACTCACCGATACAGCGTTGAGAACAAAGACAGTTCGTAGGGAGGGGAGAGTCTGCGGAGCGCTTCGATGTACGCTATCTGTCAGAGTACGCCGGCCGACAATATAGACCGTAATGGCCAAGGGCATCCCTGATCCGATCTGGAGACAGAGCACAGTAAATGCGGCCAGGTATGGGACGGAACCATCATGGGCATAGCTCCACCATTGAAGGATCGAAGCGAGCAGGATTAAACCGATGAGGTCCCGAGCCGTCCTATACGGGAGGTGAGCCGTCGACCCGCCACGAAGGCGGAAGGACGTGAGGCCGGCCGTGATGATCGCGAGACCCACGGAGGTGAGGCCGCTCAGCGTCTGTACCTCCGTATAGGCGATCGGGTCCAATTGGATGAACCAAGGGACCACGAGTCCCCATAGGATTGGTAACCCTCCTAGGCAGGCGCATACGGACCAAAAACCACGTTGGACCGCCGCTGCTGAGTCTTCAGGCGGAGATATCATTCCTCAGAGTGACTCAAATGAAACTCTTGGATCGCTCGAGCTGTCGCCCGACGGACCGTCAGAACCCGACCGTCATCGAGCTTGACCGACTCACCCACGCGAGGGATGTGCTTAAGCTCCTCTAGCACGACCCCTGCGATCGTCTCATACTCTAATGAGACGGGCAGCGTGAGATTCAGAGCCTCGTTGAGGGTGTCCACCTGCGCGCGTGCGTCGATGACATACCCATTCTCTACTGAGCGCCAGAGTCCGGTTGTAGAGTCAAACTCATCGTGAATCTCACCGACGATCTCTTCGAGAATGTCCTCCAGGGTGATGAGCCCAACTGTCCCACCAAATTCATCGACGATTATGGCGGCAGAGGCGGCCTCACGTTGAAGGGTGAAGAGCAGCTCGTCCACCTCTTGGGTCTCCGGAGTGAAGTGCGCTCGTCGCATGTAAGGGTGGACTGGATCGGTGACACTCTTGGCCGTGAGTAAGTCGAGGTGATGAAGAATACCGACGATGTTGTCGACTCGATCTTCGAAGACCGGCAGTCGTGAGAAACCGACACGTTCCACCAACGCGACCGCGTCCTCGACTGTGCTGTCATGAGAGATCGCGACCATCTCTGCCAGTGGCACCATGCTGTCGCGAGCTCGAAGCTCACTAAAGGCGAAGATACGTGCGATCATCTCACGTTCGTCGTTCTCAATCTCTCCAGAGTCATCGGTTGGCTGCATGAGCAAGACGAGTTCTTCCCGAGACACCATGTTTTCTTGGACCTCAGGGTCAATGCCCACCACTCGATAGAGGAGACCGGTATATGTCCTGACGAAGAAGATAATCGGAGTGAGGGCCTTATTAATGAAGAACAGGGGAGCCGATAAGACTTGTGCGACGCTATCGGCCTTGGCTTGACCCATACTCTTCGGAACGATCTCACCTCCGATAAGCACGAGAGGAGACATGAGCAACATTGCCCACCACTCGCCGTGTACGGGATCGATCTTAAATAAGGTCAGAGAGGCGACGGTTGATCCCGTGACGGTACTAAAGTTTGTCCCGAGCAGCGTCGTACCAAAGAGCCGGTCTGGCTGCTCACGAAACCAAAGCACCCGCCGGGCTGCTGCGCTCCCTTGCCGGGCAGCCTCCTCCAGCTTGATTCGGTTTGCCGAGACGATCGACAACTCAGAGGCGGCGAAGAAAGCCTCGCCCAGGATACAGCAGGCGACGACCAGCCAGG
>CALELH010000459.1 GCA_937902595.1 uncultured Myxococcales bacterium | reverse complement strand
AGTGTGACTGCGGTGGAGAGATGGGGCGGCCTCTACCTCCATGTCCTCCGGGTGACCCTGACTGCGGAGAAGCTGATCCCGCTCCGCCCGCCGGTGGTGGATGTCCGCCGGAATGCTGGGCTTGCCAACCTGACGAAGATGAGGACGGTGTTCCCATCGGCGTTGAGGTACCACCGGAGGCTGACCGATAGAGAGCAGGCAAGCTCTGCTTACTCATAGCTCTCGGCAGTCGCTCGGCACCTCGGCAGACCCGAATGAGTAGGGGCGGGCCTGTTTAACGAACAGGCGCCGCTCAGGTCCGACCAGCTTGAATTCTATGTCCATGGCGAACCAGGGATCTTCGTCGTCTGGATCTAGCTCGGGTTTGAAGTGTGCTTGAATACCTCTTAGCACACAGGCAACAGACTTCACCTCGGCGTCGCTCAGCACAGACTGGCCATCGGCGAGATTACTGCGGGCGAGATAAGTAATCTCCGGTTGATAGCGGGTGTCATGGATAATCTGATCGGTGGTTATCCCTGGAGCGGGATTGGCGACGCTCGCCTCACCGAGCTGGACGTTCAGGTAGCTTTGTCGGCGGGTTGGCTGCAGAATATTCCGCGAGATCCCCACGCCGTTCGCTCGCTCCGATAGAAACGCGGAGTGAACCAGAATGCCCATCGCGACTTGGCTCTCGTCGATGTTGTGATAACGGCGTTCGTCGTATGCGCGACTCAGATAAAGGCTCGCCCACACCGTACGGATCGCGTCTTCAATACTTCGGCTCGCGTTATCGAACTCAGCGCTGATAGAGGTGTAGAGACCCGCACCGTTGAACCCAGGGAGATCTTCAGTGTTACTGCTGGACCGAAAGCGAACCCGCGTCGCTCCGAAGCTCTCAGAGACGTAGGTGGTCACACCATCTAGCAACTCTGGATCTACAGGATGAGCTTCGATAAGGCCTCGGATCTCCGTGAGAGCCTCGGCTCTGAGCCTTGGATCTGTTCTAAACTCGGGATCATCCATGAGCGCGCTGAGTTGCGCCTCTGCTCCACTGTTTGAGTAGTGCTCTAAGGAGTGGACCGTCGGGATCGCCATGGATGGGTTGGGTACATGAAATTGGGTTGCGCATGACTCAGTGTGGGTCGCCAGACGTCCAAGGTGAGCGAGCTGAGCGGCCTTGGCTCCAAGACGGCCAACATCACCAATATCGGCGTCAATGAGGGGAGTCACCCCTCGAGCGGTGATGTCTAGACGCGGGGATAAGGGGGGACCATCAGGACGCCTGGACTCCCAGAAGCGCTCAGCTTCCTCAGATGACGCGGCGCGAATATCAAAGTCTGGGCCGCTCACCTCAAGGCGAACGAGCTGACCGAGCAATGGGGCCACGCGGGGATGATTGCGCGCATCAACCAACGCCATATTGGGCGTATCACGGTTTCGGCTGAGCAGGTTGACGTGGGCAAGAGGGGTTTGGAACGCCTCGGTGATGAGTCCGCCAGTGAGCTCAATATCATTGGGAACCTCATCGGTGATGACGATCACCTGTGGTCCAAGCGGGGTCGTCGGCAGCTCCCGAACTGGGACATATCTAAGAACACCAAAACCCACGGTCTGCGTGAGGGCTTGGTAGGAGATGCCCTCAAACGGTGTGAGGCGTCCTACGATTGGCGCCTCAGCTTCGATGTCACGTAAGGTCTCGACCTGTTCACTGGTGCGCGGCCTGATGAAGTAGTCTTGAGGCTGCTGTACGCGTGACATCGCTGTAAAGAACGCGGTCTTCCATTGGGGGGCGACGGCGCGGTCACCTCCAGCAAACTCCATCGTCTTGAGCCCATTGCTTCCATAGTGGGTTAACGTACCGAGTAGAAAGCGTCGTCCCTCAGCCCGTGAATAATTCACCTGGCTAAAGGCAACCCACCCTTCGCGGAAGAGGCTGGATTCCTCCGGATCGCAGCGGTCAAGATGTTCCAGGTGCTCGATCTTTTCCCGCACGAAGGTGTAGTGCAGATCCCATCTTGCCGTGCTGAGCAGGTGGGTGACGCTGTCGCCCTCGAGGTCGATGACAAGCTTTACCGAATTGGTTCCGACGGCGGTGTCGCCTTCAGCGAGGGCCGCAAAGTCTCCAGGTGTCCTTAGGTGTCTGAGCCGCTCCCCCACGGGTCGCGATGGGAGCGGGTCACACTGAGAGTTGGGCTCACCCGGAGTGGCGCGTGTACAGAACCGAAGGCGACCTTGGTGGTCAGGGAGTCTCGTGAGAACCGCACCTTCGGGCCACGACATGAAATCCACCCGGTCGATGGGGAAGTTACGGCCCTCCGCCCACAGCGAGAGAACACCCTCATACTCGTTTGCCGTCAGCGGTATGAGGGCGGCTTGCTCTATGGGAACTGAGACCCTCGCCCCTGGTTCGAGTGTCATTAGATCATTGGGCCACTCTATTAGCCCTGTCCCATCGCGGGCGGGCAGGGGAGCGCCCGGCCGATGTGGGCTGAGTTGCAATTGGTAGAGAGAGATATCGACTGGCTCAGCGCTTGAGTTGAGGACTTCGACGAAGGCGGGTGGATGTATGGAGAGCTCAGCGATAATGAGTGGCGTAGGAGGGAACGGCCAGGGGCTTGACCAGGTGTATGGCTCAAAGATGTCATTTATGCCAACAGGCGGCGCATCTGGTGGTCCGCACCGCTCCGGGTTGGGCTGGCCAGGGCTCGCCCAACTACAGATGGACCACCCGTTTGACCCGTCGAGTGTGTAGACCTCATTGGCGGCCAATCCAGGGTAGACGATCTCTTGGATGAGGGACTCACGATGCCAAAGGAAGAGGGTCTCACCGGCAGAGGAGAGCTTGAAAGGTAGATGGAACCGGCCTTGTTCCTCAGCATTGTCTGCCCAGAGGAGACGAACTTCATTTGGCTCCAAGAGTATTCGAGGCAGAGGGTGTGGCGCGCCCAAGTCATCACTGAGCTTGTATTGACTCAGATCGATGAAATCGTCGGAGATGTTTTGGATCTCTATCCAGTCGTCGGCTTCACCGGCCCCGTCTAGCCATGCGCCTTCATTCTTGGCCATGAGCTCAGTCACTCTAAGCTTTGACAGAGCCGGGACTCCACGGTCTCCGGCGTCATACCGGCTCTCGGTGTCTCCCATATCCATGACACCGACATCGAGGGCCACATCCGTCATCGGTGGCGTGGGTTCACCGCTTGAAGAGTCATCGCAGCCGGTCGTTAAGGTAAACAGCGCGATGATAAATAAGAGCGGCCATCTCGTTGCGTTCATCTGATTCTCTGACAGCATCTTCAACAGCTTGGCCTCAAGGACGGTGTCCGAATTCCTAGAATCACTATACACAGACTGGGGATCTTTAGCTGTCCCGCGAGGTGTTACTCACCATCAGTCTTTGGCTCAGCTGGTCGGTTTCCGTAGACGCTGTGGCCGTGAGGCGCGATGCTCAGGAGAAACAGCGAGGTCCTTTACGTGAGAACGATGAGCAGTGGCCTAATGGGAACTCCAAGCACATACGACGCCTGGATCTTTGATCTCGACGGCACGCTGACGGTCCAACAGCACGACTTTGACGAGCTTCGGCGGCGACTGGGTTTTGCGGAGGGGGCGCCGATCCTAGAGACGATCGAGACAGCGCCGGAAGGAGCACGAACCGACCTGCTCGCCGTCGTCGAAGAGTGGGAATGGGAGGTCGCAGAGCGAACCATTATCGCGCCCGGCGTGGAGGCGCTTCTCATGGCGCTTAGTGGAGTGGTGGACCATCTCGGAGTTCTTACGCGTAATCGGCGCGACATCGCGCTTCATACCCTCGAAATGATCAATCTCAAGAGATACTTCGGCGACGCCGATATTCTAGGGCGAGATGAGGCGCTACCTAAGCCAGAGCCTGCGGGCGTTGAGCTTCTTTTGAACCGCTGGGGTCAACCGGAATCGGCGGTCATGGTGGGAGACTATCTCTATGATATGCAGGCGGGAAAGGCGGCGGGCTGTGACACGATCCTCATCGCGTCAGAGCTCCCTGTGTCCTGGAGGCAATGGGTCTCGACCCACGTGCGCTCGGCGACTGAAATCAATATTTGCTGACGACTCGGCCCGATCCATCAAATCCTAGTCGTCGTCCCTGCCTTGCGGCGAAGCGCCATAGACCGGCTGGGGGAGTGGCTCTTCAGCCATCGCGTCGATCTCGGCATCTAACTCCGCGTCCGCTTCTGCCCCGGCGTCGAAAGCAGGTGGTCCGCCGTAGACGGGAGCAGGTAGGTCACGCCCAAGGTCTGGTTCTTCATCTACGCCTGCGTCAGCGACGGGCGGAGCTCCATACACTGGCGCAGGAAGACCTCGGTCAATCACCTCCGCGT
>CALELH010000458.1 GCA_937902595.1 uncultured Myxococcales bacterium | reverse complement strand
GCATGAAATAGCCAATGAGCGGATTTACGAACAGATTCTTTCCAGCGCCATACGTACATGGTGGTAAGCCGGCGTGTACTAAAGACCAGCCCAGCACGATACTATCTAGATTACTTGAGTGGGTCGGTACGAAGACAACGGTCCCTTTTCGAGTCAGGGTACGGACAAGATCTAAGTTGCCCTCCACCCTGATGCGTGCCGCCAGATCGCGCATTTGAGTGAGGCCCTGAACAACATCAGTCGTGTTGAACAGCGCACCCAAACCAACGGGAAGCACAGAGGTCGCGAAGCGGTACACCCGCCTGTCGAAGTGACCGGCGACGTCCCCAGCATACCAGGCCGCTCGTCGACGGACCTCCTCACGTAATTCGGGTGCCGTCATCCGCCCGATGCGCCTCGCCAGAGCCTGCCAATCCTCAAGACGCTGACCCTCTCGACCTCGGGCCTTCTCTAGGCGATTGATCTCGTGAAACGCCGCGTCATTGAGAACGAGCTGGTACCCGCGGCCAGGATCACCACCTGCCGATGACGCGAAGCCATCGACGACGCGAGACACGACCTCACGCTCGATATCCTCGCGGTGCCGATTAAAGTTGAAGAGTGGCGCGCTCATGACGCGACGATACACGGTTAGAGGCGAAAAGATGAGGATGAATGAAGGAAATTATCAGATAGGAATTAACCCTCGGCGGCTAGAGCGACCTCTTCCTCCGGAGCCCACTCATGTGTGGTCACCATAATCTCAGGAACAGGACCGCGGTTTGCACCGTTACGATTGATGTTTCGGCGACAAAACACCTGGCCAATGTGCAAGTCGTGTCGTTCGTAGAGTTCTACGGTCTGGTCTGTCCACGAGTTCGAGAGGATCCCGCGGGCCCCCTGAGATGGCAGGTTCGCGAACGCCTCCGCGAGACGCTCCTGATCTTCGGTGCGGAATGGGTTCCCATCATATGCAGTGAAACAGGCGGTGTCGCTCATAGGCCAATATGGGGGGTCGCAATACACCAACGCCCCTGGCCCAGCCATCGCTAATACACCTTCAAAGTCGATATCGTACAGCGTCACATTTTGCAGAGCTGCGCTCACCGCTCGAAGGTTGTCCTCGTCTACAAGACGTGGCTTCTTGTATTTACCGAAAGGCACATTGAACTGACCGGATCGGTTGATGCGATACAAACCGTTGAAGCACGTCCTGTTGAGCCAAAGCACCCGCGCTGCGCGGTCGGCATCGCTCATACTCGTGCCATCCAGGGCGCGCACCGCATAGTACGTCTCTTCGTCAGGATGCCACTGACCGATCGCGTTAATTATCCCCTCAGGATCGTCACGAACAGTGCGCCACGTGTGAACCAACTCGGGGTTCCGATCATTCAGGATGGCCTTCTTGATGCGACCCTGGCCCGCCAACTCGAGGAAGAGCGCCCCCCCTCCGAGAAAAGGTTCGACAAAGAGATCGATCTCGCCGTCCGGGATTCTCGCCAGGATGTCCTGCATCAAAGCGCGCTTTCCGCCCGCCCATTTCAAGAATGGTCGTGGTTTTCGGGCAGACTTCTTGTGTAGTTTTTGTACCTTCATGTAGGTACAGTATACTACATCAACCTACCTTCAAAAAAATTGAGCGATTTCGTTGATAATTTCTTCAACCGACCGATCACTTGTCGCGATGATGTGGTCAGCTAATCCGTATAGTGGAGACCGCTCTGCTAGGAGAGTCCTAAGCTCAGCCATCGCCTGTGGGTGATCTCGCATCGGCCGTCGGTCACCCTGTTGAATGACTCTATCCCAGTGGTCTTCAGCAGTCGCCTTGAGCCAAACTGTCGTGGCTTGCTGCCTCAATCGGTTGAAGTTTCGCTCATCGGTCACGAGGCCTCCGCCTGTCGCTATAACGGCGGCGTCTCCTGCACGAAAAACCTCATTAAGCGCCTCAAACTCAATCCGCCGATAATATGATTCACCGTGAACGGCGAAGATCTCAGCTAGACTCAATCCGGAGAGCGCCTCGATCCGCGCATCTAGCTCAACGAAGGGAACCGACAATCGCTCAGCGAGCCCTCGTCCAACCGCGGTCTTTCCAGCGCCCCGAACCCCCAATAACGCGACCAACGTTGGTCGCGTTATT
>CALELH010000457.1 GCA_937902595.1 uncultured Myxococcales bacterium | reverse complement strand
TCGATGGCTTCCTGATCAAACCCTTCATTGAGCTGATGGAGGAAGTCGAGAGTGCTCGCCTGGTTCTTGGGTTCCGTCATCACTTATTCGGCCCCGGTCATTGAGAGCCGTCCGTAGAAGAAGAGCTCGTAGAGCTGTCGAGTACGCTCTTCTCGGGTACACTCAATATGCTGTAAGGCCCAAACTACGCCCTCAGCTACGAGATTCGATCTTAACCTCCGTTTGCTCTCCTTCTCAAGGAGCGGGACTGCGTCACGACAGAGGCATATTCCCAGGGCAACTGCCGCGCAATGACGCTCGACCTCCTTTCCCTTGGTGGCGATCAACTTGTTTGAGTTGAACTGCTCCAGCCATCTATTAGGCGGTCCACCTGTCAAAGCGCAGGCGGCGTAGTAGCGTCGCTTTTCATCTATCTCGTAGCTTTGGAAATCAGCACTGTCGATTCGCTGCTGAATTTGTTCCGAGATGATCGGCTTTCTGATTCTCGCGACCAGATGAATCGCTTTACTTCGGACCATCTTCGATCGATCTGATAGCGTCGCCACCAGAGTCCGTTGAAACCGCTCAAGCTTACGGAGCGGAATATTGGAGAGCGCCTCCAGTCTTACGGAAGGATCGTTATTCGCCATGGCGGTCTCGATGGCATAGGCGAAGTCGTCAGGATCGATGACCATCTTGAGTAGCTCGAAGAGATCATGCGCGCCTCGCTTTTGTGCATCTCTCAACAGATCGGCTACAGCGCGCTCCTGAGTGCTCAACTTGGCCTTAACGAGGTCCAAAAGCATTGTCCTCTTCTCTGGCTCTTCGATTCTGAGGGCGACCCGGGCGATATGAGGCGCAGCTCTCTTTGAGAGCATTTCACAGATCGCGATCACCGAAGGAACCTCATTGAAATCCGGGTGCCGGAGTCCCTGAGCTACGCGTTCAATAAATGGTTCAGCAGACCAATGCTCGACGATATGCTCTATGGCGAGAACGTTCTCTCTGATGACCCGGTCTTCCGGACCGGTGAGCCGCCTGATCGTGCGCAGTAGACGCTCCAGTTCACCGACCTCTTTGTTCTCCAGAAGAAGATCAGAGATCCTGTCAAAGAGAGCTGTAATTCGGCCTCGCCTGTCTTCTTCACTCAGCTCTTGAATCAAATGTACTTTGAACAGAATCTCGATAAATTTTTCGAGCTTCTCCCGTCCAGTCGTGTGAACGACTGTTCGGAGTCGCTTGAACTCCGCCTCATCCATCGCGAAATAGACCTCTCGAAAGTTGTCTAGATCCGATGAGTCGATCTTTGCGTCTACAAGGTTGACTCGCTTGAGCCGTCTTGGGACTCCGTGGCCGCTCTCTGCTTCCCCTTCCTGAAAGGTACCTGCCGTGCGGACCTTCTGGATGACGCCGGGGACAGTATAGATGTTGTCGTCGCCTTCCCGAATGTCCTCAGCAAAGTTATCCAGCACAGAATACTTGATTGATTTGAGATCAGCTGACCAGAGGAGCGTAACCGAGTCGTCTTCGAAGAGCTCCACATCCTCCCAGTCCGTGAGAAGGATATCTACGAACCTGTTGAACTCGTCTGGGCTGATATCCCTCTCGAAAATTAGCCTTCTGATCCCATCGAGGTACAGCTTGTAGATGTAGTTTCTCTCGGGATTGGGATTCTCAAGAACGGTCTGTTGGTACAGGGTGAACTCATAGGGACCGACCTCGAATTCGACGCTATCTTCGTCCCCAATGAGCTCCTGAAGCGAGATGAAGACGCGCTCGGAGAACCTCTCTGTTGTTTGGTGGGTTCTACCGTAGAGAAGGATATTCTTCGTCAGCTTCGCTAACTCAAGGAGCGTCCTACGTGCAGTCTCGATCTGAGCGCGTTTTTGGTCGCTGAGCCCCTCATCAGAAGGACCCTCGAACATCTCCATCAGATCGCCAGGCACTTCACCGGCTGTATTGTCTTCGATACTCATTCATAGACCTCGCCACTACGATGGAATCCGATCGCGTACGCAGGGTCAACGAGTTTGATAGGTATGATTAATTTCTAAGGGAGATTAGGAGACCTAGGCGGCCATCTCTTCCACCTTACGAAGGAAGGCCTCGCCGTAGGAGGATGCATCAGGTCGGCTTGATTGGAGCGGGTCATTGGACAGCAGTTGGTCTCGAGCGCTGTCTCGGATGTTCTTCGATGATCGGGCCCGAATCGCGTCGCCGAAACGACTCAAGAAGCCGCCGAGCTCAGCATATTCTTGATCACCGCCGTCTCGTGCGTTGACCGTCAACTCTGACAAGACACGACTCAGGTCTCCGGACGCTTCCAGAAGAAGCCGTCTACGGGCTAAGACGCGATCTTTGAGCGCTTCGATCTCTGAATCTAGGTCCATTGACGCGGGCGCTGGTTGGCTGGGGTCCCATGGGCGCACCTGAGTATCAGCGATTACGCTCTTTACGTCTTGAACCATGAGATCCTTAGCGCGGGCGATCTCGCTCTCATCTAGCTGGAGATCGTCGGCATACTCTGCAAACAGACGAGCGACTGCGTGGTCAAACGCCACCTCTGCACCGCTACCGAACCCCTCAAGTACAAGTCGCTCTACCGCCTCACTCAGAGAGGTGAGCTTGTCGTCGTCCACCAGAGCGTCAGGATTAACCTGTCCTTTCGAGTCGAGAGGAAGCGCCCCGATTGCTCGATTAAGATCGTGCGCTCGGTCGGCAGCCTTCGATCCCGTCGCTGAGGCAGCCTTCTCCAATGCCTGTCGTTGGAGCTTACTGTATGCGTTATCCTGAGGGCTGTCTTGGCTCAGCTTGACCTCATCGGTCACGCCGCTCTGAGCGCCTCGAAGGCCTCGATAGCTGGAGACTCTCCCATCGCCCTTTCCCGCATGAGCGCCCGCGAGCATTGAATTTGAGACGACGCGGATCATGGGGCTACCTCCAGTATTCATCCCCTAGGTCTTACATCTAGATCATCGGCGTTATTGGAAGAAACTTGAGAGGATTCGCTGTCAAGAAGGCTCGTCACGTTTTCTTTCTTGTGACGGTGAGCGTTCGATGGATGGCGACGACCCTAGGCGTCGCTACAGCTCACGAGGATCTCTCTGATGATTGGATCCGATGGCGCAAGGCGCAGAGCCAGACTGGCGAGCTGTCGACCCGTTTGGCGGTCGCCAGATTCCGTTGAAGTCACGGCGAGCTCACCGAGGGCGATGGCCCGATGACGAACCGACTCCGTGGCGTCGACCAAATGCACCGCGGATCTCTGGAGCTGATTATCAAGTCGCAGAGCCTTACCGAGGGCCAGCGCATACTCGGCTTCTTCCCGGTCCGTGAGCCGAGCTCTCAGGAGGTGAGCCACGGCGCTCTTCTCCTGACCCAGCTCCAGGTGTAGAGACCCCAGCTTGTAGTGCGCGAGTTCGAAGAAGTGCTCACCCGGTCGCGCCGAACACAGCACCTTTCGATAGCACGACACGGCGCGTCCTAGACGGCCGGCACGCGTATGCTGTTCTGCTGTAGACAGCAGTTTTGTGAGCCTCATTTCTCGCATGCTGTGATTGTATGCGTTCTTCGAGAAGTCAGCGAATTTGTGCGTCGTATTCTGGCGGAAAAACCACTAGGTAAGCCAAAAAAGCCCAGTTATGACCGTACTTGCGACGATCAATAATCCGGCCAAAAATTGGACGATTGGAGTGGTGTCGACGCGATCCAACATCTTGACGGCTTTGTGTCTTTCAGCCCGAACTTCACTCATCTTGGCTAACGCTTCTTCCACCGATCGGGCCAGATCCGATCTACTGAGTTCATGATCAAGAGTCAGTACGGAGCGCCCTAGGTCTCGTACGACTGCTTTGAGTCGAGCGTCCATATGGGTGACTGCATCTTGGCTCATCTCGACATGGGTGGTCAGATGGTTTAACGCGGCCTCCGCCGTGAGACTATGCTCTCTTTGGCGTGATGAGATCTCGTCGCGACGGCCCTTGAGTTCGACCATCGCTTCGGCGATGTTCCCCAACCTCTCTTCTCGGTCCAGGGCCTCCTCCGGGATCTCAAACAAGCTTTGCTCTAGGTCTTCGATCTTCGCTTCAATAGAGCGTCTTTCTTTCGAAAGACGTTGTTCGTCCTGTGTCAGGGCGGCGGCTATATCATGATGTTTTTCGCGGGCTTCACTGGCGTCTACTCTGAGCCTGTCTAGATGGGTACGAACGGCCTCGATGTTCTCAGCGAAGTCCGCCTGTTCCAGGGTCGGATCTTTGCTGTTCAACTCTGTAAGGGCGTCCTGACCTAAGAGGTACAATCCGTCATCGCGGCTCGAGGCGAGTTGATTTAGAGAGGTATCAGATTCATCGATCAGGGCTCGGAGCAGCCGAAGGAGCCGATACGTACCGGCGACCTTTTCCAAGTAACCTGGCGTCTCGCTGCTCTCTAATTCGCTGAGTATACGACTCGCATCTTCAGTGCTCATAAGCTTCAGTTGACGACCCGTCAGTTCCCCTTCTTGAGTTCAACGAGAACCCGTTTTGCGACCGCCTTTAAGGTCTCAAAAACACCGACCCCCTCAGTGGCGATCGCCTCAAAGTCTGGGATGCCATTGGGATTCAGCGCTTGTCTCAAGAAGTCGGTAGCGACTGCGTTGTGAACGTCTCGTTTGTTGTATTGGATTACGTGTGGCAGCTCGGAGAGGTCATATCCCTGTTCGTCCAAGTTATCTCGCAGGTTTTCAAGACTCTCCAAGTTGGCATCATAGCGATCGACCTGTGAGTCGGCGACGAAGACTACGCCGTCCACCCCCTTCAAGATCAGCTTACGACTGGCGTTGTAGAAGATCTGACCTGGCACGGTATAGAGGTGGAATCGCGTCTTGAACCCGCGGATTTCACCGAGCGACAAGGGGAGAAAATCAAAGAAGAGCGTACGCTCTGTCTCCGTCTCCAGGGAGATCATCTTGCCCTTCGCTTCAGGGTTGGTGTTGTCATAAATATGCTGTAAATTCGTGGTCTTACCGCATAGTCCCGGCCCGTAATACGCGATCTTACAGTTGATCTCTCTGGATGAGTAATTGATGAACGACATGACCAGCCTCAGTCCTTACCAAACAAGGTGTCCAGATCCGCGTCGGTGATCTCATCGAGCGGTGACCGCGCGTCCGTCGCGCAGCGCTGCTCGGCTTGAACTACGATCTTGGAGATCTGCGAGGTCGCTTGTTTAAGTCTCAAGCGAACCAATCCGAGCGATGACCGTTCGTCGAAGAGAATGACGAGCAATAGACGGTCACCGACGCCGGAGATATGAATATTTTCGTTCTGTCCTTGATGGAACAGCTGCCCAAAACCCTGCTCCCCAACCAGTTTAGCGAGTCCCTCTGTCGCGGCCATATTGCCCGCGGTGAGGCTAGCCAATGACGTCGCGTCGAGCTCTGCTGTCTCGCCGGTAGCCGTGAGAAGTTGCCCATTCTTGTCGATGAGAATGACGGCCTTTGCGCACGCATCGCTCAATAAGCTCTCTGAGGCCGCGACCAGGGCGTCGAACTCTTCTTCGTGGAGAACGAATTGGGCATTCATCGAGGGGGTCCGTGGGGCTTTGTTTCGGGCGTCAAGAGCACCCTAAAGTGCTGCCGGCAAACTATCACCACCGCCGAGACGTCACAAGGCGGCGTCGCGATTAGAGTTCCCGACGACCCTCGAGTGCGCGGGCAAGGGTCACTTGATCTGTGTACTCTAAATCGGAGCCCATCGGCACACCGCTCGCGATGCGCGTCACTCGAACGTCGAATGGAGCACAGAGGCGCTGTAGATAGAGCGCAGTCGCCTCTCCCTCAACGCTTGGGCTGGTCGCGACGATGACCTCATGGACAGTCTTGAGACGAGGCAGCAATTGTTTTAGGTGGAGCTGCTCTGGGCCCACGCCATCCAATGGAGACAGGAGCCCGTGGAGAACGTGATATCTTCCGCGGAACTCTCCAGTCGCTTCAATGGCGAAGAGGCTTTGAACTGATTCAACGACGCATATGACCGATTCGTCTCGTCGAGCGTCTGAGCAGAGCCTGCATGGGTCTTGCTCCGTGAGAGTGCAGCATGAAGAGCACAGTCTCACCTTCTGACGGGCTTCGATGAGCGCCTCAGCTAAGTCATGTGAAACAGATTCATCTGCGTTGAGAGTGAAGAACGCGAGCCGAGTCGCGGTCTTTTCACCAATGCCGGGCAGCCTAGAGAAGGCGAGGACCAGGCGTTTGATTGGATCCGCTTCGCTCATACCTACTCTAGAACAAGCCTGGTAGTGATAGACCACCTGTAATCTTGCGCATCTCTGATTGGCTTGTCTCTTGGCTATCTGTGAGAGCCATGTTGAGAGCAGCCGTCAGCAGATCGGCTAACTCGTCTAGATCGTCCGGATTGATCGCCTCTGGTGTGATGGAGATGCTCTTGACCTTTTGTCGTCCATCGACAACAACCTTAACCAAACCTCCGCCGGCTGCGCCCGCATAGGTCTCGTCCTCCATCGACTCCTGAAGCTGCTTGATCTGTCCCTGCATCCGCTGGGCTTGAAGCATCAGATTCCCGTGTCCACCACCGGCTCGCTTCGACATCTTCTATCTCCTTGGGTGTAGCTGAACTAACTGTCGTTGTTGACGAGTTGAACATCGATGATTTCGGCGTTCAACAGCTGACTTGCGTTGACTACGCCTGGGGCGGTCGCGGCAGAGTCGCGTCTGGCTCTTCTTGCTTCCTGCTCGAGCCTGTTCTTTCTCTCGAACAGGGTCTCTATGCCAAGTCGATCATCCCCCGCCATGCACTTCTCTACGATGAGTTCGTGAGGCGGCGTCAATGACTGTTGAGCGACCCTCTCCAGAACTTCGATGCTGTTCTCTCCCAATTGGGCAAAGAGCTCGGCGGAGGTCGCCACTGAGATGACGCCGTTCTCAAAGCTCACGAGATGAAGACTTTGCTCAAGTTCAGACGCGAGGAATGAATCATCGGCGCGTACTAGATTGAGTAGGTCCCCGAAGTGCTCAATGGCGGAGCGGCCATCCGACGGAGAGAGCTTGTCCGTATCTTCGGCCGGATCAGAGCCTCCATCGGGGCTCACTTGTGCTTGAGGGTTCTCTGGGGCCACCCAAGGTGGCAGTAAGCCATCATTTGTCTGTTCCCTGTCCTCTGGCGGGCTCTCGACTGCTGGGGTATGTGAAGCCTCTGCTTCATTCACTTCATCAGCGGGCAGGTCTTCGTGGCCGTCGGCCATCGGAAGAGGAGGGGGTCCTTCGACGACGAAGGGTTCAACCTCCTCCATGGGAAGAGCGCTCTTGACGCGTGCCTTCACCTTAAGCGGCCGCAATGACTCAATGGGCAGTGGTTGTACGGGGGGAGCGCTGAGATCGTCATACTCAAGTTCGCCGGTAGGCCGTCGCTTAAAACCACCCGCGTCGCCTGTCTCGTTGCCCTGTTGAGGGTTCGCAGCCTCCACAAGCGGCGCAGGCTCCGATGCAGGAGGCTCGGGAGCGGTGGCTGGTGGCTCGGGCGTGGCCGCTGGTGGCTCGGGCGTTGCCGCTGGTGGCTCGGGCGTGGCCGTAGACGCCTCCATAGCGACCGGAACGTGTACGGGAGGCGTGGCCGCCTGCTGAGTGGCCATGTCGGCCGAAGAGCCTTGAGCCCTCGGTGGCTCAGGAGTGGGCGCTTGGACCGGAGGCGCTTCGATCTTCGGTGGCTCCGCCGCAGCGGCGGAGAAAGTAGGCTCCGACTTAGCGACTGGAATCGTAGATGTCTGAGTGGATGTCACTGCTTCAATGGGTACAGGTACGTGACCCTGGGCGCCAAGCTGCTGCTCTAGACGAGAGATCCCGTCTAGAACCTCGGACAATGGCAGAGTCACGCCCTGGCTG
>CALELH010000456.1 GCA_937902595.1 uncultured Myxococcales bacterium | reverse complement strand
GGCTGACAACAAATCTCTTTTGAGCATCGATAGATCCTTGAGGGGCCTCGGTCAGCCCTTGAATACGATCCGCCTCAGCGAGGAGCGAAGCTTCATCCCACACCCTGTCAAAGAGCTCTCTCAAGCGCTCTCGGTACATCACTCGACCTTCTGGGTGATTGTATAACCGATTAGCGATTCGACCTTGCGCGAGCAGGGACGCCGCGGTGTTCTCCGGTGTAAAGGGGCGCTGCATGCTGAAGGCACCGTCGGTTCCCCATGGAATGAAATAAAAGAGGCCGCTCGTGGGGTCGTGGTACGCGAGATAGTTATTACGACCACCAGAGTAGCTGTCCCAGTGACCCGTGATGACCTCCATCGCCCAAAAGCTTAAGAACGCGTCCAGATCGATCGCTTGGCCCAGTGCGTCAAGGAGCTGTTCATCGGGGACCAAAAGGGCCGAGCTGAGCGCGTCGAAGTCACTCCGGTCGTTCGCCTCCTCGTTCGTCTTCAACTCGATGAACTCTCGATGCTCCGGCACAAAGTCAATGGCCTGACCTTCGTAGAGGTTGCCCCCGTCGTCCTCAAAATAGCGGGCGATCATGGGCTTCTTCACGCTCTCAACGTGCGTATAAATCCCCAGCTCTTCACCATTCACGACGACGCGCGCGAGGTTGCAACGCGGAGCGATCACCCCTGCGCTCCTAAAGAGCTCATAGGCCATACATTGGTGAGTGTTGGAGGGGTCCTGCTTGTTATTGTTTAGGGTCATACGCTTCATGCCCGCGTGGGTCCGCCCCTCCTCGAAGCGACCAAAATTGAGCTTCAAAGATGGTCGCAGCACAGAGAGTGACCCCATGAACCCCTTCTTACGCACCGCGACATCTTCATAGGTCTGGCCATCGACGGTGACCGTACCGCGCACATAGGTGTAGTCGAACTCCCGCTCACAGCCAGCTAGAGTCGCCGTCAGCTCGCGGCCCTCGCTACGAATACGTGCCCAATCATCAGCGGAGAGTTCCACCTCAACCTCGATCAGGCGTTCGGGGCTAAAGAGCTCAGCGCCAGGGGCGACCCCTGCATCGGTCATCGCGCCCACGTCAGATGGGACACCGCTATCACCAGCAGACCCAGAATCGCTGAACGGTGAAGAGTCGACGCTGGCGCCTCCGTCGAGAAGCCGACTCGCAGAATCCTCAGAGCACGCGACCAGTCCAATCAGACACATCCAACAAAGGAGACATGAACGCAATTCTCTACTCCTACCCAAGTTTCGTTTTAACGAGACTGGAGAATAGGTAGTTACTGTGATGAGGGCCAACCCAATATTCCACCGAGACGATGTCATTGTATCAAGTGGGTGATGGACCTATCGGGCTGGCGACGCCTGAGCCCCCCCCCATCAGCTCTTGAGCGTGGTGGCATGATTCATCTCCCCAAACACCCCGATGTGGCCCTGAGTTCATATCTGGAGCGCGAGGGGGCCTTCTTACGCAGGCTCTAAGGCTGCCTAGAGACGCTTCTTTGCCACTTGTTACTCAGGGGAAGCCGGCAGGGTCACCTTTCTCCGAGAGACGCTTAGGGAACCGTTGGACGACTTTAGTCCTTGGCGCTGACCTGGGCATCTCTAAACGGGGCTGTTACGCCACGTGGGAGCGTCGCCTACTCCGTGCAGATAAACGCGGTTGCTACCATCGAGCGGTTTGGCTTGGCGTCTCTATGACAGTGTTTCCGAAGATGGCCGCTCAGGTTGAGGAGCCGTTGCCTTACGCCGCTGAGCTGGCGGCGTGCTCATAGCGCTCTGGTTTAGTTTGCTCGAAGGCCGGTAAGGCCTGACAGGCCGCTTCAACCTGCAGTAGCCGTCTCCATCCAGACAAGTCGCATCCAAACCGCCGCGCGTTGTACAGCTGAGGGACGAGACAGATATCTGCAATCGTTGGCTCATCACCTACCAGGAATCTGCCAATGGCCCCCTCGGCCGCTGACAGCTCTAACGCGTCGAGCCCCCGCTGAATGACTTGGCGCCCCCAGGCCTTCCCATCGGTCCCCCATCCAACCTTAAGGTGCTGAAGTACGGACAGGTTCTGTAGAGGCTGCACACCTGAGTTAATCATCTCCGCAAACTGCCTCGCGCGTGCTCGCTGCATGGGACCGACCGGCAAGATCGAAGCTGCTG
>CALELH010000455.1 GCA_937902595.1 uncultured Myxococcales bacterium | reverse complement strand
TCACCTTCAGCTGGGAAATACCCACGCCCGAGATCGAGCGGAGCAAGCTCGCCTTCACGGGGGTGGCCCGGCTCGATGTTCACGAGGAGGACCGATTCGTCGGTCACGGTGGTCAAGTCGATAGCCCCATTAAATGAGACCATGATCGGCGCAAAGGGGCCAAAGCCGTCAAGGCTATTGAGCAGCTCGCGTATGTGTCTCTGATTCTCGCTGACACGCTCCGTAGATGTATTCCACGATACTCCGGATGCCGTCTCGCTATTGGAGAGCAGGATCAGGTCGTTAGGCAACGGGATGTTCGGAATCGGACGCTCCATCGGATCGAAGAGTACCGCCGGGCCATGGGGACCCTCTGAGTCCACTCTGAGCCCAATTTCTTCTCCCGTCGGCATGCACGCCGCTAAGGTGAGGATAACGCTTGTGATGATCGTGTAGTGATTCACCATTTCACCTCCATGCTGGTCCAAGCGCCGACCCGATCGGCCGGGTCATCACCGTCTGGCGTTCTAAAGATGTCCCCCGGCTGGTACCAAGCGACCCAGTTCCGAAGGTGGAGATCCATACGCGCGACCCGATAGGTCAGCTCGACCCCACCTGTCAATTCGTGACCAAGCCCATACGTATCGATCTCTCCGCTGGGGCTCGAGGGCGCTCCGCCATTCAGTCCTGATCGATACGGATCGTTCCAAGGAGCGACGGTTTGACCGTAGAGATACCCCAGGTTTATGGATCCCCAGTCGGCAAAGCGAATCACGGCTCTCGGATTGATGTAGACGGCGTTCTCTATCGCGCCTCCAGTCGCGATGGTGTCGTACCCGCGAGGTGGACGCGCCCGGAAGGTCGGGTCTTGAATATTGGACGCCGAGATGGCTGTCGCCACGCGACTCTCCTGGGCGAACATGAGAGCGCCGACCCGATAATTCTTGTCGAAGCGGAAGTTGTGACCTTCGCGGTCAAAGGCGCTGTCGTCACCGCTTGCATAACCAAGCTCGGTGACCAACTCATAAGCTCTATGGGTGATCCCTGCCCGGACTGCGCCACCCATGGATAAGATCTCCAAATCTCCGCCGCGGACTGCGCTGCGACTATAGGATGAATGTCCGTCTATCAAGGCGATTTCGCCCTCGAGCCAAACACTGGCAGTGGTGCCTCCATGGGGGATCGACCAGGCTGAATCCAGGTGACCAAGAAGGCTTCTTACGGCGGTTTCTCCGCCCTCAGCGTGGGTCTGCTGGCGATAGAGCGCGGCGAGTGTCGCAAGCATATTATTGATCTCGACACGCACCCCGACGCTGTATTGGCGTGCGTCGTCACCTTCTGTGGAGCGGGCGTTGTCGTCGACGTATACTCGGTCGGTCGCCACGGATAGACCGAGGGGAATGACGGCGTCGCTCTCCCAGTGGCCATTCATCGTAGAGTCTCGCTTACCCGCGGGGGCAGGCATCCATGAGACCTGGGCCCGCAGGACACGGTCGCCAGCACGCCCGATGCCATAGGGCGAAGCCCGAACCGAGTGCGGCCGATGTTGCCCTCCGCCATTTGCAGCGAGCCCCAAGCCAAACTGTGGGCGCACCAACCCTGCGAGCAAAGCGTATCGCTCATGGACAAGGAGGCCGTAGGACTGCGTGAGGTTCAATTCACCTAACTGCTGCTCATCGAGGGTCCACGGGTCCGCGTCGAACAGGGGAGACGCCGTATCGCTGAGCCGTGTCGAGTACTGAAGGTCCATGGCGAGCTTCAGTAATCTAAAGGCGCCTCCGGGTGCCCAGTTGAGGGATGGCTGCAAACGCACAAGGGCCCGCGAGGAGTCAATCGACACCTCCCGCACCTCTGGCGCCTCTGTACTGGAGATCCGGCTCGTCGGCGTGCTGGTCTGGATGAGCCCACGGCTCTCTCCGATGAGGCCGACGTAGAGCCCGTCTCCGAGGGGGATATACAGGCGCTCCGGATCGGGAGCCACGCGGTCGCTCCCAAGCTGCGCGTGCAGCGACCCAGGGAGCGCGCTGAGGAGTAGGCTCAGCGCAAATATCCAAAAACCGTTATGGGTGCGTGCGTGCACTGTGTCGTCCCGCCTATGTCAAAGTGAGGAGACACTAAAGGGCGGATCAATGCCTGCGGTCAACTGCAAAAAACACTTGGGCGAAAGGAATTTGGCTAATCAGAAGGGGGCGTAGCCAGAGAGCCTTCTGCGCTCATCGCGCCTTCAAAGGTCACGTGGTCCTCTTCATAGCGGACCGCGCCATTCAGGTCCGGCGAGAAAGTAAGACGAGTGACGGTGGGGGTGATTGCGCTGAGGGCGACAGGATCTACCTCGAGATCTTGAATTCCATAGCGGAGTCCCTGGTTCAGCGAATCTCGAAGAAGCGGCCATACTGTGCTGGCGATCAAGGTGCTCAATTGGTCTGCATCAAAGGGCTGACCTGATGTCGTATCCAGAAGGACCGCCTTGACCACGACATCGTCCGGCGCGCTGAGTCCAACATACCCCTGGCTCGCCGTCGCAGCGACCGGAATGGTGATGTATAGGGCATACCGGTCTGCTCCATCAGCACCAAGTGGCGTGACCGTAAGAATGAACTCGGATAGATCGATCTGTAGGCCGTTTACCCCACCGCCAGGGCGCGCCATCACGACCGGGGGCAATAGGCCATCAAAGGAGACTTCGCCTATGGTCGCCCCAACCACAGCTGGCAACTCAGGGCTTCCTTGGAAGAGCCCAGCGCGCCAGATCTCGTGGCAGATCGCGTTGAAGACGTCCAGCGAGACGGTTGTGCCGACGCCCTCTTGAGGAACGATGGGCCACTCTCTCGCTCGGTGTGTCGCGATGCCTAAAGTTGGATGGGGGTTCGCCCCAGGGTTGGGGTTCTGCACAACAGCCCCTAGCGTCAAAATCGTCGCCGCGCCGGGTCGGTGCTCAATGTTCTTGGATTCGAGGCCGAGGGAGAGTTGGACTTCGGGAAGCCCGGGCAGGGCAGGTTGCACATAAATTGGGAGCGTACTCAGCTCAGCAGTGAGTTCCGAAAAACCGACGGCGATAAGCGCCGGCACATCTTCTCTAATCAGCGTCCCTGCGAGCTCCTCAATTATTCGGCGGGCCCCGAGGCTGAGCCGGTTATCTAACCCTTGCAGCAGGGTGTTGACGGCGGCATCAGCGTAGGCTCCCTGCAGGTTGGTCACTGACACGTCGTACTGTGGGATCGATGCCTCCACGATCTCGCCGTGGCTTAACTCGATCATGGCGAAGATCGCGAGGTCAGCGGTGATCGAGCCGTCCAGGCTGATGGGGCGGCCCTCGATGTTGATGCTCCCCGCGGTGCTCACTCCGAGCCCCTCCATCCGAGCCAATAGCTCTATGCCGCCCTCGACGATCTCCAAGTCCACCTGGGGAACAGTGAAGTTGACGTCGGTCACAGAAAATCGAACGGTCTCGTCGTCTATAACGACCTCCGTCGCGAGCAGGTCTCGGATATCTCCGTGAAGGAAGAGTAGCTGCACCAATTGCGCGAAGTCGTTGACGCTGAACTCTGGGCCTACGTCCGGTGCGAGGCTGACGTCCGAGTCGAGCAACCTCTGGTCCAGGCGCACCTTGGCGGTCTTTGGAAAGGACGCTGTGCCTTCTCTGGAGTCTGTGAAGATTGGGGCCCAGAGGACCGCCAGCTTGCTCCCTTTCGGTTCGACGTGGAGATTGTCGGTGACAGTGGCCTCCAGTAGGTTGATGCCGAACTTAGCTGGGACCGCTGTCTGAAAGGCACCCTCGGCGTCCAGGGCGACCATCCCTCCGTTCACCAGGGCCCGAACCCCTTCGCCGGCATTAAAGACTCGACCTGTGACCGAGATCACATCTTGGCCGTCCCCGCCAACCATCGCACCACGTGCAGGCGTCTCGATGATAATTTCGGGTCTCGTGGAAGACACAAAGGCGCGATAACCACAGGTCTGGTCAACACACGCGCGAACACGGCCAGAGCCCTCACCAAGGAGATCGACAGTGTCGGGGGTCGCCATGCGGGCCACCTCGGGAGGGGAGACTGTGACCGCTGCACGGTTTGGATTTAGGGGGGTGCCGTCTGTACGTGTTCCGGTCACCCGGACCCGAAAGGTCTCGCCAGGGCTGTAGATTGGCTTCTCAGGTATGAGACTTATTTGGATTTGGCCTTGAGGCCCTGGTGCCTCTTGGGCATCCGCGAG
>CALELH010000454.1 GCA_937902595.1 uncultured Myxococcales bacterium | reverse complement strand
TGCTGTCGTAGCGATCCGTGAGCCTCTTGAAGCGTCGGCTCATCAGGAGCCACGCGCCCATCACGCCCAGGACCTCTCCCAGCACAACCCAAAACGCGTGAACACCGATGGCGGCGCCCATCCCGGTTAGCCCAATGAGCAGCCAGGCTGACTCACCGGTCGCTCGGGCTGAAAAAGCCACAGACCAGAAGCTCAGCTGCTTGCCAGCAGCGAAGAAGTCTCGGACGTCCTTCATGCGCCTCGACGCGAGCACCCCGATGATCACCAGGGCGATGAGATAGACGATGACGCCGAGCACCTTGTAGGTATTGATCTCCATACCCGCGAGGGTATCACAGTCCTTGGCGGGCTGATCTCTCCAGAGCAGGCGGTTGCTTTAGCTCGAGAGACCTAGCGTGGGTTCATTGGGTCCTCAAGCCACTCCGCTAAGTCACCGATGGAGTTGTTAACGCGGTCGCTAATGGGTAACCCCCAAGCGGTATAGAAGGGGATCAGGTTGACCCCTGCTCGCTGAGAGGATCGGATGATCCACTCATCGATGCGGTCTTGGGTCTCTCTGGGGGCGCGGGCGTTGGGGATGTCCAAGTACTCGGCGAAGAGGTCCTGATAGAACTGCCAGCCGAAGGCGGTCTGCAGCTGAAGATAAGTTTCGAGGGCAGTCCAAACGCTCCAGTCCGCGAAGCGGGCGCCGTTATCTAGATAATTTTGGAGTCGCTCCGACCTGCGCTCAGGGTTGAGGGCGGGGTGAGCGTCCTCGCGGCTGATCTCGAGGGCGGTCTCGCTGACGTAGACGGACCAGAGGTTTACGTTGGCCTCTGTGGTTCCAGGGAGCATCCAGTCCCGCAACTGGTGATTATGACCGATCTCATGAAATGGCCCCCATGACCCCTCACGGCGGACCAGATCGATGTCGATAAAGTCAGGCGCGTTGGGGATGTGACCCATGATGGGGTATCCGGAGTGCAGCGACCCCAAGCTGATTTGACGGTCCAGCACAAAGCGCTCCGGACGGTCCCGCTCCCGGTCGATCGCCGCGAGATCGGCCGACAGATCGAGAACATCGCTCCAAAACTGAATCGCCTCGGTGGGATCATCTACCCCGCGTATGGTCTCTGATGGGAGCGTGATCACGACTCTGTCGCTGGCGAACTCTGCCCAGGGAGCTGGGCGGTCTCTGATCTCTTCGCGCCATTGACGCGCCGTCGTGACCCCGAGCCGGAAAAGAGGCATCTCGATGGCGCCCGTGATGGTCGCGGTCATAGGGCCGAATTGGGCCCCGGGCGAGAAGCGGATGTAGATAGGGCCGCCGAATGAATTTCCGACGATGGTGCGGCGCTCGGTAATGGGCCACGCCCTCGTGATCTCAGGGTAGCGCCTCCACACATCCTTGTTCCAGAGAGTGTCTGTGTGACACCCGACCAAGACGCTCAGACCAGCACCGACGTCCTCAGCAAACTCGACGGTGATGGGGGCGCCGGGGCGGGCGTATAGTCCTGTGGATCTCCAGACTGCTCTGCGTGGCTGTGACGCCGAGAATCGAACGTTTCGACCTCGGTAGTTGCCGTCGACGGTGACGACCCGGATGACCGGCTCCGCGCCCTCCGCGTCCCCAGGGAATTCACTCGCCGCGTCGATCTTGGGGAGCGCGTTGGCTGGTGCGCTTTGAGCCACGCGCGTCTGCAATTGGACCAAGAGATCGTTCATGGGATCATCGTCACGCCGCAGCGGCTGTTCTTCTGTCGGGGGAGTGATGAACTCGTTCTCTACGAGGGCTTGGACCGCACCGAAGTACGGATGGTTTGGGGGGAGAACGCGAATCGCGTGTGCGACGGTGTTCGCGGCGTGACCCAGGGACTCAGCGTCCATCTCCATCTGTCCGCTGATGTGGGCGCGGAGAGCGTCGAGGGCGAAGGTCGCGTGGTAGACCGGCGCAGGGACCGCCTCCGAGATGCTCACCTGTGGGCCTTGAATATCGCCAAGCCCAGCGATGACGAGTCCCATTGGATCGAGGAGTGCGTTGCCAGGATATTGTGTCGCTGGGTCCTGGCCCGTCGACTGCACGAACCACCAGGCGTGCCCACCGGAAAACACGGCGCCGCCCCGCCGGACATAGTCCGTCAGACCAGCGGTAAACTCTGGGGTAAAAGGGCCGTATGAACTCAAGATAACGATCGCAGTCTCCTCGTCAGGCGCGGCGGACGCAAGCTCGTTCACTGTGTAGCCCAGACCCTCGAGAAGGTCGCGAAGGTGCATGAGTCCGCCTTCGAGGAGGATGACGTCTCCTCGATCGCCCGCGAGCCAACGCAGACTGTTCTCTACGAACTGATGGCCATCTCCGTCATCATCGGGGCGGCCGCCCATAAGGCTCTCATGGGTCACATGGAGTAAGCGTCCTTCGGCCAAGCGCCCAGCGGCGATCATCGCCCTGCCGTTGGAGTCGATGGCGACGGGGAACGTGTTTCGACCATGGATCACGATGCTGTCGGGGAGGGAGCCGCCCCAGATGATGGTCTCAACTCCCGCGGTGAGCGTCGCGTAGTCCGCGTCGGGGATGAGATTGCAGTCGGGCGGCCCGTCGGGATGATCAACGCATCGCCAGGTGTCGGGTGAGCCGCAGCTCCCATTGTCCATTAAGCATTCATCTTCAAAGCCCATGTCGGGCAGGATCACCGTGGAGTCTCTAATGGCACCATCTTCTGAGATTCGGGCGTCATCTACGCTGCCGCCGTCGCTGGAGTCTCCATCATCAATGATGGCGTCACCGTTGGTCCCAATGTCAGCGTCGAGGCGACCAACATCGCCGGTGTTCGCGTCTATGCCCTGAGCCCCATCACTGGGCTGCGCCTCATCACATCCGGCCACGAAGAGAATAAGGATGAACGCGAAGAAAAGTTGCTGGCGCATCATGATGGCTCCTGAGTCTCACACCGATGCCATCGTAGTGATTACTCGGGAATGACTGAAGTAGAATCCGCTAGCTGAGAATGGAATACCCACCATCGATGTTGATGGTCTGGCCGTTGATCATCTCTGCGCCGGGACTACACAGGAAGCGCACCGTATGGGCGACATCGTCCGCAGTCGCGAGCCGGCCGGTCGGGGTTCGGAGTGTCGCTATCTGAAGGAGTTGGTCGCGATTGGGAAATTGCTTGAGTGACCACGTGTCGATGACGCCTGGAGACAACACGTTAGCGGTTATGCCCAGTGGGCCAAGCTCGGCAGCGAGGTGACGAACTCCCGACTCAAGGGCTGCCTTACTGGTTCCTACGGCTCCATATTGGGGGATGGCCCTGACCGCGCCCAAGGAGCTCAGTGCCAAGACTCGGCCCCCTTGTCCCATAAGCGCAGGATCCTTGACCAGGCCTTGAACGAGAAAGAAGAACGAACGCGCGTTGATTTGATGAGTCCAATCCCAGTGCCGGCGGCTCAGCTCGACGGCCGGCTTCAGCACTCCAGATGCCGCGTTGTGGATAAAAATGTCCACCGCTCCGAGGGTCTCTCGAGCAGACTCAACGACCTCGTCAATTGCCTTCTCTTTGCCCAGGTGAGCCCGCACGATATGGGCATTTCGCCCCTGGGCACGCACGGCCTCCGCGGTCTGCTCTGCGCCTTCGTGATTCGAGAAGAAGGTGAACATTACATCGGCGCCACAGGCAGCCAGACTCACACAGAGGGCGCGGCCGATCTCGCCGGACCCGCCCGTCACCAAAACTCGTTTACCGGTCAAATCAAGCTGCATGGGATCACTT
>CALELH010000453.1 GCA_937902595.1 uncultured Myxococcales bacterium | reverse complement strand
TTTTGTCGTAAACTAGTCCCGCGCGCTGTTGTGGCGTGCGGTGATATAGTGGTGAATGTGTGTCTTGTGGAGGCGGTCACCGTTGAATCGGATCAGCACATATGGATTCCTGGTGGCGCTGTCACTCCTAGGCTGTGAAACGCAGCAGGGGATGAGTCCGCTCATCTCCGACGGAGGAATGTCCGGCTGCGAAAGCGATCTAGAGTGTGGTGTTGGACTGGTGTGTGTGCGTCGTCCAGGATCCTACGGAGGCCTGTGTCGTCTGGGAGATTGCAACCTAGAGCGGTCTTGTAATGGTGGTCAGACGTGTGATCGAGAGAGCTATTCCTGCATTGGAGAGGGCGACCGTTCGTGCCTAGATCGAGAGTGTCCAGCGGGTCGGATGTGCGACATGTTGACCGGCGAGTGCGCTGCCACGGGAGCTGTCTTGTGCCGAGGACACACCGATTGCGCCGGAGGTCTATGTATTGACCGTGTGTGCAGGGATGTTGAGTGCGCAATAGATGAACATTGCGGTCAAAACCGGAGATGTAATGACGAGAACCGCTGCGAAACTATCGTCATCGAGTGTCATGATGGCGATGAAGACGGCTATGGCGTCGGTGCAGAATGTCTCGGCCTTGATTGTGATGACTCAGACCCGCTCATTCACTCAGGTGTACAAGAGGATGGAGAGACCCTCTGCGGTGATGGCATCGACAATAATTGTGATGGTCGCGACCAGGTTTGCGGTGCGCTTGATGGGGATGGTGATGGCTTTACGGTGATGAATGGAGACTGTGATGACAGTAACCCATCCGTTCACCCCGGGGCTCCGGAGACGCCATACAATGGGCTCGATGATGACTGCGACCCTAGTTCATCAGACGATGACTTGGACCGTGATGGGTACGCCGCCCTCAGAAGTGGAGGCAATGACTGTGATGACTCCGAGTTCGGAGTAAACCCGGACGCCGAAGAGATCCCTGGGAACGGCGTTGATGAGAATTGTGATGGTTTCGACAGCCGCCGCAGCGATGAGGACCGCGACTCTGATGGGTTCTCCGAAGTGATGGGTGACTGTGATGATGACGATGGGACGGTTCACCCCAGCGCGAATGAGGTGCCCTATAACGCGCGTGACGATGACTGTAATCCAGCCACCCCCGATGATGATCTCGACATGGACGGGTTTATCCTATCGGCGGACTGCGATGACTCGGATCCCGGTGTTAACCCTGCGACGAGGGAGATCTATTACAACCGTCGTGATGATGACTGCAATCCAGACACAGTGGATGAAGACGCCGATGGAGATGGATATAGAGCCTCAGAGATGAATGGACCCGATTGTAATGACCGGGCCCCATTGGTGTACATCGACGCACTCGAGGTGCCCTATAATGGCGTCGACGATGACTGCAACCCAAACACTCCAGACGATGATCTTGACCTCGATGGAGTGGGGCTGGCCGAAGATTGCGATGACCAGAATCGTGACATTAATCCGAACTCCATTGAGAACGCGCGAGAGAATTGTAGTGACGGCATCGACCATGACTGTCGTGGGGGCGACGTACTCTGTGATGAGTTTCCCAATGATGATGATGGCGATGGGGTGCCTGATGAGCAGGACTGCGAACCATTAAACCCAAATATCCCGGGCCCCAGAGAGATTCTGGGCAACGGGCTAGATGATGACTGTAACCGGGACACTGCTGACCTATTAAATCAATGTCTGGACGATGGCTTCGATGTCGTGACTGACAACGGCCTCTGGACGTCAGCTTCCGAGGTCGGGGATGGCAATACGCGTGGCGCTCAGTTCGGCGGACTCATCCTCTGCCCCCACGACACTGATTGGTATTACGTAGATGTACAAGAAGGCGATGGTCTCGAGGTGCGCATCAGCTTTGCCCATGCCGACGGCAACCTAGATCTCCGTCTATATCGACCGAATAATGAGGGCGTCCTTGAGGTCCTAGATACAAGCCGCAGCACGACTAATGATGAGACCGTGTATCTACGCACGAACTCCGGGACGTCCCGTCGGTATTACGTACAGGTATATCGGATGATCCCTAGCGATGAGCCGGCGACCTATAGCATGACGGTCAACATCTTTGATCGGTGCGCCGATGATGTGCCCGGGCCCAGTGGAGAGCAGAATGACTCAGCTCCGGAGGCTGCCGAGCTGCCGCCTCCGGGTGAGAGACGGCAGATCTGCGATTATGACGAAGACTGGTACAGATTCACCGTTGAGGAGCAAACGAGGGTGAATCTTCACCTATTGTTCGACAGCGCGAGCGGGGATCTGGACATGTCACTCTTCGACAGGGAAGGCGCTCGCCTAAGCTCGGCGTCTACGATCGATGACAATGAGCTTATCGAGATCCAACTTCAGCCGGGTGAATACACTTTGCGGGTCTATGGTTATCAGGCCGCCCAGAACGATTATGTGTTGATCAGGTCCGACCGCCCTCTGCAGAGGACACGATCTACCCTAGAGGAGGACGCCCCCATTCCTGACCTTCGGCGTGGCCGGGTGGGAGTCCTCGAGCGGAGCCTCACCTTCGATGTGCCTCCGGGGGCGCTCATTCGACGGCTGACCGTGCGGGACTTGCATGTCGAGCACGACTTTCTGAATGACCTCTTACTGACCATGTTGTGGGACGGAGAGCACCGAGCGACGCTGTGGAACCGTGAGGGACAGCGCGGCCAGGACGGTGGGCTAGATGATGACTTCTTACCGTTTACCAGTGATGACATCGACTTTGATCATCGCACGTACGAGCCGTTCGCCGGTCTCCCCGCCGATGGAACTTTGACCTTGCGCATAGAAGACCGAGCAGAGAGGTACGAGGGGCGCCTCACCGATTTTGAGGTCGACCTGGAGTTCTTCTTGCCCTGAACGCGAATCGCGTCCGCAGTGTGAGTTATCTCCCTCAGAAGAGAGAGAGCTGAACGGGCTGCTGTGTCTCCGCTTCGTTACGGGCGGTCACGCGGCGCTTCCGTTTCTCTGTCGCCCCGCCAAAGACATATCGTCTCCACGAAAGAAGTCCACCAGCTCGCCGCAGCGAGGTCGTGCGACTCAACTTGGACTCATGGAAGAGGCGCTCTGCGATCACCTCAGACTCAGGAGGAACAAGGCTCAATAGGTCGGGGACGAGCAACTGAATCACCGCGGACCCCTGGATGGCATCGTAAAACACGCTTCGTTCTACTTCGCTCCGAGGCTCTGTAGCTACGAGTCTCTCTCCCAATGGTGTCAGCGCAGCCTCATCTCCCTCTTGGCGTAACAGGCCTAGGATTCGTGCTGCATGAAGTCGGTAACCAGCGTGTCTGAAAGAGAAGCCCGTATAATCAGCGATCGCCTCCGCAGTCTTCACGCCAAGATCTACGGCGCGAACGACCTGCCTCACCGTCTCGAGAGCGTTCGCTTGAGGAATGTCCAATGACCGCATAAACCGACTCCTATTGTCTACCCAAGTGATGCGCCTTCATTTCGTACCTTGGGTCCGTCATCCAAGAGGACGACGAACTGCTTACATTAAACCAGCTCTCTCTAGGAGAGCGTTCGGATCTGGTTTTCTGCCGACGAAGTCGACGAACAACTCCATTGGATCCTGACTGTTCCCCTTAGACAAGAGGGTCTGTCTAAAGGCGTCTCCAACCTCGCGAGAAAACAGCCCCTCTTTCGCGAAGCGAGAGAAGGCGTCGGCGTCCAGCACCTCTGCCCATTTGTACGAGTAGTAGCCGGAAGCGTATGCGACGGGACCCGCGAACAGATGTTGAAATGAGGTGATCATCGAGTAATCAGATGGGAGGTCAACCGCGCTGAAGCCTTGAGCGATCTCCCGCGCATAGCTGACGACCTCACCATTCTCTTGCGGGCTGTACTCGCGGTGCAATCGGAGATCGACGGCCGCGAAGCTCAGCTGTCTCATCATGGCTGTGCCCGCTCTAAAGGTCCGAGCGGCTCTCATCTTCTCTAGCATTACGGGTGGAATGCTCTCTCCGGATTCATAGTGGCGAGCGAAGAGGTTTAGGCTCTCTCGCTCCCAGCACCAGTTCTCCATAATCTGCGAGGGAAGCTCTACGAAATCCCAAGGGACGTTCGTGCCCGCGAGACTCCGCACCGTGACCGTGGTCAACAGGTGATGCATGAGGTGCCCGAACTCATGGAATGTGGTCTCGACCTCACGATGCCTCAAGAGCGCCGGCTTTCCATCGGCAGGTGGAGTGAAGTTGCAACACACGGCCCCCACGTGCGGTACACCATCCTGCGGCGCTCCTGTTCTCATGGGCATCATCCAAGCGCCGCCGCGCTTACCTTTCCTGGGGAACAGGTCGAGGTAGAACACGCCGCAGACGGTTCCATCAGCTTCGCTGATCCGGTAGCTCTGGACGTCGTCATGCCACGTGGGGAGGTCCTCTACTCGCTCTATCTGTATGCCGTACAGCCTGTTGAGCAATTCGTAGAGACCATCCAAGACTGAGTCGAGGCCGAAGTAGGGGCGGAGCTCTTCTTCATCAAAATCAAAGTGAGCTTGGCGCTGCTTCTCGGCGTAGAAGGCGAGGTCCCAGGGGGCGAGTGATGAGGCCTCACCCATCGTCTGCCTAAACGTCTCCAAGGCTCGATGCTCGTTCACGGCGGCAGCTTCGCTCTTTGAGCGCAGGTCGTTCACGAACTCATATGCGACAGCTCCTGAGCCGGCCATACGATCTTCAAGGTACAGGTCGGCGACATCGTTGTAGCCTAACAGCTGAGCCTTACGTTGCCGCAGATCTAGGATCTGAGCGATGCCATCACAATTGTTGTACTGGCCTCTCGATGCGCGGGAGTTATAGGCGCTATAGAGTTCCCTTCGCAGCTCTGCGTCCTCTGCATACGTCATCACTGCGATGAACGTAGGCGCCTGCAGATTGAACCGCCACCCTTCGTCCGTCTTGACGCCATCCTTCGTGCCAGCAGGGATACCGGTGAGCCGCTCTTCATCCGTGATGAGGAGGCTGTACGCGTCCGTCGCGTCGGTCACGTTCTGACCGAAGCGGTTCGTTGTTTGAGCGAGCTCCACATCGATGGCAGACAGGGTCTTCTTGTCCTCTTCGCTCAGCTCAGCGCCGTGTCTCTTAAAATACACAAGCGTTCGATCCAAGAGGCGTCGTCGGACGGCATCGAGGCTCTGGGCCTCCTCGGTCTCTGCGAACGCTTTGAGCGCCTCGTAAAGACGGAGATTGAGCGGGATCGATGAATAGAAAGAAGCGATCTTCGGTTGAATGGCGTTGTACGCGTCTCGCAGGTCGGCGTCGTCAAGCAGGCCCTCGAGGTGGCTCACTATCCCGACGCTCTCCTCAAGATGAGTCGTCGCGTCCTCTAGAGCACCGAGGGTGTTCTCGTATGTTCGGGTGCCTGTCGCGGCGCTGATCGCCGTGAGCGCCGCCTGAGCGTCTTTGATCAGCTGATCGACCGCAGGTTCTACGTGCCGCGCTTCGATGAGATCGAAGGGGATAGCGTCATCACTGAAGAAGAGCGGATTACTGTTGGTGTTTTGAGTGTTCATAAGGACGGAGAATACAGACTTATGGTGCTCGAGTCATCGATAGAAAGACAAGTAAGCCTATTAATTTGCTGTTAAATTCCGACAGCGGATTATCTCGTGGACGAATGGATGTGAGCGCCTTAGCCTGGTCGACATGGCTGGAAGCTTTACGATTAAGATGAGCCCCTCGGAGGCGCCAACGGTGCGCCGCTTCTTCGAGGAGCATAGTTTTGAGTTTCGTGACCAGGCTCACGCGTTTTGGCAGGCGCGTGGCCCCGGATGTAACGCGACCTTTTATACCTCGGGGAAGTTACTCCTCCAGGGAAAGGAATCCGAGGTTTGG